>DATBVH010000386.1:0-5532 GCA_036515395.1 Candidatus Angelobacter sp. | reverse complement strand
CGAGGTTCCTGCCCGGGCCGTTGCGCAGCCAGTTGAACCAGCGCCCGCCAGCTACTTGCAAGAAATCCACCTTTCAGAGGACGAACCGGCACCGGCGACTGTGGCTGCGTCGCCTGCTGAGGTTCAAACTCTCGCAGTGGTTCCTGTTCTCCCGCATGCAGCCGCGGAAATCAAGAAGCCGGAAGGAATAGAAAAATTCGCCGACGAAGATTTGATGCGCAAAGAGCCTGCGTCCATGCCGCAGTCCAAGTCGGTGCGCATTGCCCTGGAACGCTTGGACCGCATGATGAACGCTGTGGGCGAGTTGGTGATTAATCGCACGCGCATGCTGGGCCGCGTGGCCGAACTGGAACGTCTGGCTGACGTGCTGAATTTTTCCAAGGCGCGCATGCAGGACAAGGTTTCAGAGTTCCAGGAGAAGCACGAGTTCAGCCGTATACATTCGGCTCCTACGCCAAGGCCTTCAGACGACTTTCCGTTGCGCAACGGTTATTCCAGCTACTCGCATTCCTTTGATCATTCGCTGGCTGAGTTTAGCGAACTCGAAATGGACCGCTATGATGATTTCAATATTCTCTCGCGCTCGCTGACAGAAATTTCCGCTGACATCACGGAAGTTCTAACGCAGCTGGATGGCTTTGTTCGCCGCGTGGATGGCGACATTGACGAGTTCACCAAGCTGGCGCACCGCCTGCAAGACGAAATCACGCAGGCGCGCATGGTGCCGATTGGCAACCTGTACACGCGTATCTCACGCACCGTGCGCGACGCCGCGAAAGCCGTAAACAAAAAAGTAGAACTTACGCTGGCCGGCGCCGAAACCGAACTGGATAACAACATCATCCAGCAGATTTCCGATCCGCTGATTCATCTTGTGCGCAATGCGGTGGCGCATGGTCTGGAGCGCGACGAAGAAAGATATGAGCAGGGCAAAAGCGATTCCGGCAATGTTGCCGTGCGGGCGTACCATCGCGGCAACCACATATATATAGAGGTAGAGGACGACGGCCGCGGCATCGATTACGAGAAGGTCCGCAAGACCGCCGTGGATCACGGAATGCTTTCTGCCGAAAGCGCCGCGGAGCTCGGTGAACGCGACTTGCTCGATCTTCTCTTCCAGCCGGGTTTCTCCACAGCTCCGCGCAAAACTGAATTAGCAGGCCGTGGCGTTGGCTTGGACGTTGTTAAGTCGAATCTCGCGCTGCTGAATGGTGAGATTGAAGTTGAGACCCAGAAAGGTCTGGGCACGCGCTTCACACTGAAAGTTCCTCTCACGCTTATCATTTCGCAGGCGCTGTTTGTGCGCTGCGGCACTTCCATGTTTGCTCTTCCGCTATCGTTCGTGGAAGAGATCAGGCGGCTCCGGATTAACGAAATCGAAGAGGTTGGCGGCAAACTGCTCACCAAAGTTCGCGACGTAGTCACGGAAATCGTCCGTCTTGATAGCGTGCTGGGACTGGAGCCGATCCAGCCGATCAATGGTTACTTCCGCATGGTGATTGCGAATGTCGCGGGACGCCAAGTGGGAATTGTGGTGGAAGATGTTGTCCGTAAGGATGAAATTGTTATCAAGAGCCTGGGCGAGTTCTTGCGCAATTTAAAGATGTTTCCGGGCGCAACCATCGCTCCGGACGGCAGCCTGATTCTGCTGATTGATGTCAATCGACTGGTTGCGGGCGAGGCTATTGAGCACCGTCCATTGATGACCAGCGCAAATGCAGCGCGTGTTTTCGCGCCGGGGGCAGCGGCTGTGGCGCATGGCGCTATTCCGCAGGAAGCGATTGATTTTGTTCCGGAAGAAAAACTTGTGGTACTGGTGGACGACTCAATCAGCGTGCGCAAATTTGTTGGACGCATGCTAGAGAAAGCCGGCTACCGGGTGAAACTGGCGGCGGATGGACTGGAAGCGCTGGAGATCGTAACGCAAACACGGTGTGACCTGGTTGTTACCGACCTGGAGATGCCGCGAACGAATGGCTATGAACTTTTATCGCATCTGCGGCAGGATCCGCAGACGCGCAACATTCCGGTGATGGTGGTCACGTCGCGCGCCGGCGCCAAGCATCGTGATCGAGCGATGAAAGAAGGAGCAATGGCGTTCCTGACCAAGCCGGTGCAGGAAGACCAGTTTATTGCAGCGGTGGCCAAGCTGATCGGCTCTCCGGCGGGACAAGCGCTGGAAAAAGCAGCGGCAGGATAGGTAAAAACTTTAATAAGAGATGACGTTAAGCAGGAAAACTCGGGTGCTGATTGTGGACGACTCGGCGTTTATGCGCAAGGTGCTGCAGGGCATCATTGCGTCTGATCCGCAGCTGGAGGTGTGCGGTGAGGCGCGCGACGGTCGAGATGCCGTCACTCAGACCGAGACACTCAAGCCGGACGTCATCAGCATGGACATCAACATGCCGCATGTGGATGGTCTTCAGGCGACTGAGATCATCATGTCCAGCAACCCCAAGCCGATCCTGATTGTTAGTTCCGAGTCGAGAGAAGGTGCAGATGTCACGTTGAAGGCGCTCGAACTGGGTGCGATCGATTTCGTCGCCAAGCCAAGCGGCGGTGTTGATCTGGACATGAGTTCAGTCAAAGAAGAATTGTGCCGAAAGCTCAAGATGGCTGCGAAGGTCCGCGTGGTTCGTACGGCAACGCGTTCTAAGTTGCAGCATGAGGTAGCTTCGTCGTTACCGCGGTCAGAGCCCGCTCCAAAGAATGGTGACAATGGACTGCAGGAAGTTCGCGCGGCGGTAAATGCCGCGGCCAAGAGCGCGGGGAAATTCCCTCTCATCGTGCTGGCATCTTCTACCGGGGGGCCGGCGACGTTGATGAAGTTCCTACCGTACTTCCCCAAGGATTTCCCAGGAGCGGTGGTCCTGGTGCAGCACATGCCGGGTAACTTTACCGCCCAATTCAGCAGCCAGTTGGCGGAAGTGTCTCAGATCAAGGTGAAAGAAGCGGAAGCCGGCGAAATCATTGTGCCGGGTCAGCTTTATGTCTGCCCTGGGTCACATCACCTGCGCGTTTCGCCTACGGGCAGAATTTCTCTTGACGATGGCCCGCGCGTCAGCGGTTATCGACCCTGTGCTGATCTCACGTTTGAAAGCGCGGCGGAGTATGCCGGGCCGATGACGATCGGGGTGATTCTTACAGGGATGGGAAATGATGGCGCGAAAGGCGCGCAGACGGTCCGCTCCGTCGGCGGACATGTGATTGCGCAGGATGAATCGACGGCTGTAATTTTTGGCATGCCCCAAGAGGCCATTAAAACCGGCGTGGTGGATCAAGTCTTGCCGATAGAAGCAATCTATCAGGGAATCGAGAAGCGCGTTCTCTACATTTTTGGCGCAGCGAAAGTGGGGGCCTTGTGAAGCCCTTGAAGCATCTGCGTTCTCAACCGCCTCAGCCAGCCCGCGAAGACGTGATCGTGTTTGCCGTGGGCGGATACAAACTTGCCATTGCCGCGGGCGCGGTCAAAGAAATCCGGGGCATGGATGATCTGCATCCGTTCAAGCTGGGCGGAATCTCAGCGCAGATTGCGAAGTTAAAGTACACGCTGGAGCGGAATGGCGCCACGTATTTCGTAATCGATGCTGCGCAGCATTTTCGGCTGCCGGCTTCGAAGGCGTCCCGTGTAATGGTCCTGCGCAACATACCGACTGGCGTGCTCGTGGATTCGACCGACCGCATCATGGAGATTTCAGCTCTGCATGCATTGCCGCCGGCTTTTACCCATGAAGAGCGCGGATGGTATCGCGGCCTGGCCGTGGTGAATGGGCTAGTGGTGCCGGTGGTGAATCACAATGCTTTCCTGAACGGGGCGGAGCTGGAAATTGTGCGTGCCGGGCTGGAACGCGTGCGCGTCGTGGTAACGGCATGATCGCGGAGGCAGACAAATCGTACGTGCTCTTTCCTCTGGGCGAAAAGCGCTTTGCTCTGCGTGCAGAAACGGTGACTGAACTGGCTCGGCCGGACAGCGTACAGACTTTTCCGCATCGCACGCCCTTGTTGACCGGAGTGCTGGTGCGGCGAGGAAGAATTGTTCCGGTGTGTGACGTTGCGCAGGTGCTGGTTGGACCGGCAGCGCCGCCGAGAAAGTTTTATTTGATTGCGAACTGCAAAATCGGAGCACGGCAGGAATTGACCGCCGTGCCGGTCACTGGCGAATGTGAACTGGCCAGCGCCGCAAGCGTGCCGCTTACGGGCAGTGAGCCGGCTTATGTCAGCGGGATGTTGTCTTTCGGGAATGAGATTGTGGCGGTTGTGGCGCTGGAAAAATTGATTTGCGCGGAGGCAACGGCATGAACCCGACAGTTGCCACGCCCGCAAAGATTTTGCTGATCGATGCCAACGTGTTTCTGGCCCGCCGCATTACGGAAGCGCTTAAGCTTGAAGGTTTTGAAGTGGTCCACACCACGCAGTCCGGCTACGCCCTAACCATGCTGGAATATGACACCCCTTCCGCTATCTTATGTTCAACCAATCTGCGGGAGATCAGCGCACATGAATTGCCACCGATCATCCATGCCGATCCCAAAACCGCGCATATCCCGGTGATCGCTCTGGGCGATGGCGGCGATCAGGCATTGATGGAAGCCTTCCGCTCGGGCTGTGCCGATTATGTAGATAAGCGCCTGGGGCCGGAGTTGATCGCAGCGCAGATCAAAACGTTTCTGCGCAGCAGCGCTGAAGGCTTTCATCCTGTGCAGATGCTGAATTCGGCTGATGAAGGGCTTACCGGCAGTCTTTCACATCTCGATCTGCCCGGCGTGGTGCAGATGCTGGTGCATTCGCGGCAGACCGGGTCGCTCTCTGTGAATGCTGGAGACATTGACGGCATCTTGTTTTTTGAGAACGGCAATATTACGCACGCTGAGAGTGGAGATCGCATTGGCGATGATGCGGTGGTCCACATTGTGAAACACTGCAATGGCGTGGATACCGGATCTTATAAATTCTTGCCCGGAGAGAGCGCCGCTACACGAACCGTGCTCCGTTCGGCCACGGAACTGATGCTGGAAGCCCTGCGGGAGCTGGATGAGTCCGCGCACGACAATGGTGATGGAGGTTTTAGATGAGCACGATTCCCACTGTCTACTTTATCGATGACAGTGCGACCATGCGCGAAGTGATCAAGATCGCCTTTCGCCGTGAGAACATCAATGTGGTGGCCTGCCATGATGCAGCTACCGCGCTGACAGAAATTGAAGCGGCGAAGCCGGATATCGTGATCACTGACGTGATCATGCCGGACAAGGACGGTTATGACGTTTGCCAGCATATCAAGTCGCATCCTGAACTGGCGAAGACCCCGGTAATTCTGATGTCGGGCGTGGTAAACCGCGCCGTGGCGGAGAGGGCATTTGCCGTAAAGGCGGACGAACTGCTGCGCAAGCCCTTTCAGCCGCAGGATTTGATCGCGCGCGTCAAGCATCTGCTCAAGACGAATGGCGCTCCTGTTCCCACACCTGCCGCGGCAGCGAATGCGGCAGTAGCGCTCAGCAGTATTTTTTCGGCAGCAGCATCGGCTCCTATGCC
>DATBVH010000385.1:0-3680 GCA_036515395.1 Candidatus Angelobacter sp. | reverse complement strand
ATGGCCCACCGCCACCAGTCCCGATGGAAGCCTGGTGACTTCAGATAAAGCCAACAATCGCGTGGACAGTATGATTGCCAAGATTGATCATCGCTTCAGTGAGAATGATCTGCTGACGGGCCGCTACTATTTTGGCGATAGCGATCAGAGCTTTCCGCTCGCGCTGGTTGGCGGAGGCATCCTGCCCGGCTTCAACACGGTGACTCCCACACGCGTCAACATTGTTTCACTTTCGCACACGCATATTTTCAATCCGCATTTGCTCACGGAAATCCGCTTTGGCTATAACCGCTTCCATGAAACGTTTGGCCCGGAAGACAGCACGTTTGATCCGTCGAGCATTGGCCTTAACATGGGCACCACGAAGCAGGACTTCGGTCTTCCTTCCATCAATGTTTCAGGGTTTGCGCCGCTGGGCGCCAACACGTCAGTCCCGCGCGGACGCACGGATTCCAACACTCAGCTCGATGACAATTTCACCTGGGCTGCGGGCAAGCACAACTGGAAATTCGGTTATGAATTCCGGCGCACCTTTGTGGATGGGTTCTTTGATAGTGGTTATCGCGGCAAGCTTAGCTTCAGCGATCTGACGTCGTTCATCGCCGGCACGCCTTCCAGCGGACGCCAGGCTCAGGGCAACTCCTCCCGCCAGACGTTTGAAAATAACCACTCGTTTTACCTTCAGGACACGTTCCGATTCTCCCAGCGCATAACTCTGAGTTACGGCGTGCGCTGGGAATATTTCGGCGTGATCGGGGAAGAGAAGAATCGTTTCAGCCTGATTGACTCCGCCGGAAATGTGAATACCGTCAAGCAACTGTATCCCCGCGACCTGAATAACTTTGCGCCGCGCGCCAGCATCGCCTGGGACGCTCATGGCAACGGCAAAACCGTTATCCGCGCCGGATGGGGCATGTATTATGACGCTTTCTCGCAGGACTTCTTTGTCGGCCAGCTGCCTTTCAATACCTTCAATTCCGGCCCAGCTTATAACGGAGTTGGACCGGATCCCATCACGTTCAGCTTCTCTCCTGTCGGCACCATCCAGCCGGGCGTTCCCGTGTTCGATCCCACAAGTTTTGCGGCTACGGATGTTTTCACCGTCGATCAAAAATTGCGGACGCCGTACATTCACGTCATGAACTTGAATTTGCAGCAGGAATTGACTCCCAAGGTCGCGCTGCAAATAGGTTATGTGGGCTCGCAAGGGCGCAAGCTCTTCCGCTATGTCGATATCAACCAGATCAATCCGGCCACCGGTACTGCGTTATTTCCTTCGCTGATTTACGTCAACCAGTTTCAGTCCTCGGCCAGCAGCAGCTATAACTCGCTGCAGATGTCGTTGCGCTTTCGCGACTGGCATCGTTTGTCTTCCAGCGTGAATTACACCTGGTCGCATTCCATTGACAATGCCAGTGACGGCCAGGATTACGTTCCCAATGCTACCCAGCCGGACAACAGTTTTGCTCCGAATCGTGAACGCGCCAGTTCCAATTTTGATATGCGGCACCATCTCAGCTGGACCTTCACGTATCAATTACCTTCATCGCAGAGCATGCACTGGCTCACCAACGGATGGGCGCTGGATGGTGTTCTCAGCCTCGCCGCAGGGCAGCCATTCAATGTGAGTTATCTGTTTGAAGGCGACTTCAACGGCAGCGGCGAGTTCTTCGGCCGGCCGGACCTCGTCGGAAATCCATTTACCGGAACCAAGACACCTGGCCAGGTACTGAATCTGGCCGCGTTTCAGGTCCCATGCAATATCAACGCCACGCTGGATGGTTGCAACGGTAATCAGCATTTCGGCAATCTTGGCCGCAATGCCTTTGTCGGACCCGACTACAAGAACTTTGATTTCAGCCTGGCCAAGGATTCGAAAATCAATGAGCGTCTCGGCGTGCAATTTCGCATCAATATCTACAACCTCTTCAATCACCCCAACTTTGCCAACCCGCTGTGGCCGAATTTCGGGGTTGACTTTGCACAGAACGGACTTGATGCCACAGGACACGGTATCGGATTTCTTCCTGTAACGGCCACGCCGGATGTTGGTACCGGCAATCCATTTCTTGGAGGCGGCAGCTCGCGCAACGTGGAACTGGCTCTGAAGTTTAAGTTCTGAGATTTATTTCAAGGACTCGGCACGGCGCACCCGTGCCGGGCGAATCCCAAGCGCGCTCTCTCGCATAGGCCGAACTTTGTTGCTTGCCGCGTTTCGGTCAGGCCTTCCTGCCGACGAATCGCAATTCCGGATGTTGCTATCGCTGTCCGTTCTTCGGCGGCGGCGCGGATTTAACTCGTCATCCCGACGGACGTTAAGCGAAACGCATGAACGGCGCATGAAATCTAGGCCTGGTGGCGTTTCCACGCTGGCCCACGCCGACGGTGAACAGAGCTGGCAGCCGGCCATTTTTGGCGAACTTTCGGTTTGCATGAATTTTCTGCGCCAATCTTGGAAAAGGGTTGCGGGTTATGGCACAAATGACTGTGCTTCAACTTCAACCCATGGAGGCACCGAGAGGTGGGGTGAGCAGTTTTTGAAAACACGCTGTAACAATCGGGGCATGCAGGACCGGGATGACGTTCGCTTAGAATCCGTGCTGCAAGCCGCTACTTGCGGCACGGAGAATACACGTGAAAGCGAAGACTATTTTGGTAGGGTTTTTTATGGTGGTGCTGGGAGCGGCCTTTGCAATGGCCCCACTGCTTGACGACCCGCAGCCCGGCTGCAGGCCCAATCAGGTTTGTCCAGATGGCTCACAATCTCCCATCTGCGTGCCGGGCAAGACCTGCCCTGTAAAGATGTAAAACGCGGCCTAGGATTCGGGGGCTGCGGAAAGGAAAAGCAGTCCGTGGCCCGATGAAAAATCTCTTCAGCAATACTAATCTGGCGATCTGGTTAGTGATGATTGCCGGCAAGGTGGTTCTTTGCCTGTGTATCCTCAAGAAAAACCTGGTTCGCAGGCTGCCCTGGGTTTCAGCCTACGTTTTTGCTTCCACAATCAAAAGTCTATTCTTGGTGGCTCTCGCTTTTCTGGCCAGCTATACGGTCTATTACTACTCCTTCTTTGTAGCGAGCTTCATGCTGTCCGCTATAGCCTTGTTGACTCTGCTTGAGTTTTGGCGGCAGGTGCTGCCTGGGTTCGATCTTCCTCACAACAAGCAAGCCCTGGGCTGGTTGGTGGCGGCGTTGGGGGGTGTTGCCATCTTTGCAATCTGGTGGCCCGTCCGGTACGTGGAAGATCGAATAGAAGTTGCCTCTTATTTGGCAATAGCAGTGGCCTTTATTTTCATTGCCGGATACGCCCGCTACTTGGGGCTACGCTGGTCGCGGCTGGTAGGCGGAGTCTCTTTCACGCTAGGTGTGCTGTACCTAGTAGATGGAGTGGCCAAGGCACTGATGGCGCATTATAGCTATCACTCACCCGCTTTTTCCTTGATCCGTCATGCTAGCGAGATTGTAAGCATTCTGGCCGCTACGGCTTGGATCATCGTCATCCTCTCACCCTGGGGCGAGCGCCAGATAACAGAAGAAGAGCTGCTGAAGCTGGAGCAGCTTGTAGACCACATGGAGGCGGACTTCATCGCCGCCGTACGCAAGGGCAAATTCCTGACAGGAGGCGAAAAGTAAGACATGGTAAGCAGGAAAGCCGCGCACAGAGATCCACTGGATGCGCTAG
>DATBVH010000384.1:0-3186 GCA_036515395.1 Candidatus Angelobacter sp. | reverse complement strand
AACTCGGCGCACCAGAATTTACGCCCAAAGTGAAGACTTAGCACACAGCAAATTTGTCCTTTCGACGTATCCCATCCGTAACGGATTAAGGATATTTTTCTCAACTTTTTCTGCGCTGCTCCGTCACAATAGAAGCTCAATAATTTGCAGGAGGCATTACCGCAAGATGCGCAAGATTGTTGTCCTATTTACTTTTCTACTTTTCTCTATTGGCAGCTGGGCACAGAAAACCCGCGATATGAGCCATGAAGGCTCATCCGGCGATGTCTTTATTGGCTATTCGCTTCTCAACGGCGACACGCTCTCGCACGGCAGCGGATGGGAGGCCGCGCTGACCGGCAATCTGAACGACTGGTTCGGCCTGAAGGCTGATCTTGGCGGCAATTACAAATCATTTGCCGGCGGATCCGCGCGCGAGTACAACATTTTGTTTGGCCCACAACTCTCGCACCACGTAGATAGATTCAATGTATTCGTCCACGGATTGTTGGGCGTTGCTCATGCCAGCGCAGACGGCGGCCCCAGCAGCACCGGCGCGGGCTGGGTCCTCGGCGGTGGCGCGGATTACAACCTGAACTCCAACTTCGCCATCCGTCCGGTGCAGCTTGATTATCACGGCGCGCATCTCTTTTCCAATACTCAGAAAGACGCACGCTATTCCGTGGGCATCGTCTATCGATTCAAATAATTATTTGCTGCTGAACTCCACATCATCTCCAATCGCCCGGAAAAAATATCGCATTCCGGGCGATTGTCTTCTTCGGGCGGTGTTTTCCACCGTCTCGCGGGCAGCGCCTAACTGTTATCATCATGGATGGACCCAATGGCCACAACCACACCACCACCGCAGCGTGTTGACGTTGAAGCACTTCTAATTGAAGTGGCGGACGTTCTGAATACCACGCTTGATCTCGACACGCTCCTGCAGCGTGTGGCCGAGGTGGTGAAGCGCGTCATCGATTATGAAATTTTCTCCATTCTTTTGTTGAATGAGCGGGCACAGGAGCTGCGTTTCCGCTTTCAGATTGGCCATCTGCCTGAAGTTGCGGAGCGTATCCGCGTAAAAGTAGGCGAAGGCGTGACTGGCCGCGCCGCGCAGGAGCGCCAGGCCATTCTGGTCGATGACGTTTCCAAAGACACGGACTACATTGAGGCGGTTCCCCGCGTACGCTCAGAGCTGGCCGTGCCGTTGATCAACAAGAACCGCGTTATCGGCGTAATGGACCTGGAAGCACGAGAGCGCGGCTATTTTAAGGAAGAACATGCGCGGCTGCTCACGCTGATTGCTTCACGCATCGCGGTAAGCATTGAAAATGCGCGTCTGTACACACGGGTCGTCAAGCAGGCCGGCACTTTGGCATTGCTTAATGAGATTAGCCGCGATCTCACGTCGATCCTGAATGTTGATCAATTGCTCAAGCGCATCGGGGATCTGCTATTAAAAGTCATCGATTACCACATGTTTTCTATTCTGCTGCTGGACGCGACCAAGCAGAAGCTGGTGCACCGTTTTTCCGTCCGCTTTAAGGAAAACGTCCAGATTAAGCATGACATTCCGCTCGGTCGCGGACTGGTAGGCGCAGCGGCGCAAAGCAAAAAACCGGTGCTGGCACCGGATGTCGCTCGCGATCCGCGTTATATAAAGGCGAATCCTGAGACGCGTTCTGAACTTTGTGTCCCTCTTATATATAAGGACGAGGTCATCGGCGTTCTTGATCTGGAACACACACGCCGAGGTTACTTCACTGAAGACCATTTGCGCACTGTAAGCACCTTGGCGGCGCAGGTTGCTATCGCGATTGAGAATGCGACTCTGTATGAGCGCATCGCGCGTGAAGAGCAGCGCATGGAGCGCGATCTGGCCATGGCGCGGGAAGTACAGCACCATCTGCTTCCGCCAACGTGTCCCAGCATGCAGGGCGCAGAGCTAGCGGCGCGGTTCAATCCTGCGCATGCCATCGGCGGCGATCTCTATGATTTTCTCGATTACACGCTGCCTCGCGCCTGCATTGTGGTGGGCGACGTTAGCGGCAAAGGCGCGCCTGCTGCGCTTTACGCGGCTTTAGTTAGTGGTATTCTGCGCAGCCTGGCCCGCGACGAACCTTATCCCGCGGACATGCTGAATGCCGTTAATCGCTCGCTGAATCATCGTCGCCTGGACGCGCAGTACCTCGTCCTGACCTGTGCGCTTTGGGACGACGAGAAGCGCACGTTGCGCGTGGCCAACTCAGGAAATCCCCGCCCCATTTATTGCCATGATGGACATGCCCATATGCTGGAGGCGGCCGGCCTTCCATTAGGCATGTTTGAAGACGTCTCCCACGACGAAGTCACAATTCATGCCCAGCCGGGAGATATATTCGCCTTTTTTAGCGATGGCATTGTCGATGCCAGCAATTCAAAAGATGAACCGTTTGGCCGCAGCCGCGTCGAGCACGTGATTGCAAAGCACGCAGGCGGCACCGCGCGAGAGATTGTGGACGCAATCTTCAAAGCAACAGATGAATTCGCCGCCGGGGCTGAGGTCTTTGACGATCAGACCATGGTCGTTCTTAAAGTGAAGTAGACTGCCCGTTAAATATTCCCCATGACAGTGAATGGACGAGTTTCTAGTAAATGAGACGGTACTCCTTCTCATAGATTCACTCTCAACCAAGCAGTTCGTCCGCTGTCACGTCGTAATACCGAATCCAAACTTAAGCGCGGCGCTGTTCCAAGCCTCTTTGCGGGACGCAAGATCATAGGGTATTCTCCTCTATCCGCATCTCCAGGAGGGTACCGTGGATTCTTTCCAGCGTTGGGTCGTAGCTTTAGCGGCTCTGTGTTCGTTGTGGACAACATTCGTGAAAGCACAGACAGGCTCGCAGGTGGCAGGCAAGAAACATTCTGCACCAACGCTTATCGCGCAATTAGCAAATGCACGGACAAAGGCTGTTCGGTCAACGCCCCAGTCGCAACTTCCTGAATCTTCTTCTCTCCCTCCCGCCCTCCTTTCCTCCCTCCACTGGCGCTCCATTGGCCCGTACCGTGGCGGACGCACACGCGGCGTCGCTGGCGTGTCCAGCCAGCCCAACGTGTTTTACATAGGCGTGTGCAATGGCGGAGTGTGGAAGACCAACGACTACGGTCGTACCTGGCAGCCGATTTTTGACGACCAGCCCACCGGCTCCATCGGTGCGATTGCTG
>DATBVH010000383.1:0-4335 GCA_036515395.1 Candidatus Angelobacter sp. | reverse complement strand
TGCATGACGGCTCGCAACTGCGCCTGCGCAAGCTCGATCGCGATTATGACGCGACGGACCGAGTCGGCGCATTGAAGCTGCTAGCGGAGTCGCACGAAAAAGGCGAGATGCTGACCGGCGTCTTTTACGTGAATGCCACAGCCCCCAGCTTCATCGAGCAGCTCAACCTGACGGAGACGTCGCTGGCCAGAATGCCGGAAGAGTTGACGCGGCCTTCACGCCAGGCCCTGGACGAAATCATGGAAGAGCTGCGGTAGGAAAAGTATTTGCTAGTTCTCTCAGGGCATGTTCGCAGAAAATTAAAAGGGGCACGGCTTCCGGTCCGTGTCCCTTTAATTTTCATCGACGGATGAACCTGCTTCTATAGCAGTAGAGTCAAAAGACGCGGCGAAAATATAGGGGCGAGAAAATTTCTGCGATTTCAGCGGGAATTACGAAAAGCGCCAAACTCCCGCGAACCGCGTGGCTTAGAGGGCCTTCTATTGATAGGAGTTACTTTGCCATTAAACGCGTGATGGTCCTGAGCGTGGTGGTCATTAGCCTGACGATGTTGAGCGGATTGTTTTTGAGCAGGCTTTGCGCTGCTGCTTTCCTTCTTTTTGGGTGGTAGCGTTTTAGCGCCGAAGGCAATGTCGGCAAACTCAAGATACCGGTTGGATTTGCTCATGCGCACGGGCTCAAAAGTTGGGGGCTTCGACCTATTGGCAGGACGCGGAGCTATCCAAACTTCTTCTCGGACATCATCCGGTTTAACGGGTTTGCGGGGCCTGGATTTTCTGGGCATGTTGACCACCACTGAAATCAGAATCAACTCACCCGCATGCATGCGTTCAATTGGTACGATGCGTTTCTTATTATCAAGGATTTCTAAATTCAAAATTGCTAAAACCTTCCTAATCCGGAACCGCACTTTCGCGGCACAGATTTGCATGCAAAATAATTTTTTGCGCGGATAAAGATGCGATCGGCGCTGATGACTGTTAGCAAATCCGGCAGGAGAGACTCGGGAATAACCTGCGCCGCGGTCCAGCGGCTTGCATCCTACTAAGCAGGATCATGGGATCTTAGGACCATGGAAATGCGGCCCAAGAAATCTTCGCTGTTTCTGGTAAAATCCTCGCCAAGCGATATGGTGAAGGGCCCAGTGTTTCGCACGGACGAAATGGTTTCGCAGAGTGGAGTTTACACGGTGCGGCACCAGCAGCATCGTCTCCCGCACGAGGTTACTCTTCTCCGCGACGAGCGCTTTCCCCGATGCGAGAAATGCGATACCGCCGTAACCTTTGAATTGATACGGGCGGTGACAGACGAAGCCGCTATTTCCTCCCCGCGAATCTGCCTGTATGAGCTTCCAGTGCTTGAGGACGATGAGGCAGCCGCAGGTTAAGCTTTTTCCTTCTCAGAATTGTTCAGTTTTTCCAGGTAAGCGCTTACGGCGGAATAGGCGTCTTCAAAGGTATATTCCTGTCCCCATTGAATAATGGCGGCCGAGCCGACGCGCTGAACGATCCAGTGATAAATGGTCCCGTCCGGGCGAGCGTCCAGAAGGATGTCGGCGATGTAGTCGCCAACGGCGAGTCTCGTATTGGGAGGCTCCGGAGCCCTTTTCGTTGCGGCCACGTGTCGATCCTTTAAAACGGGGGCTGGCTCAAATGGGGGAATGAGAGCTGCTGCTGATTAAGATTCATTAACAATTGGATTGGTTGCCCGGCAGAGTAGCTGAATTTTCAAGGCATACAACCAAAAAGCAACCAGTGCTGCTCTAAGTGTGGGTTATGCCATCCACGGCAAAACTGCGCCCAATTTCATCGATCCCAGAAGAGGAAGCGGAATCGCCATCCTGTAACACCCCCTTGGCCCTCATCACCACGACCGTAAGAATGTTTCAAATGGCGAACCAGACCGGCAACGCCAAAAAGGCAGGCTATGCCAAGAGCGGGCTGTGGATTGCGCCGTCCTTTTCTTTTAAGCGCACATTGAAGCAAAGCGATTGGAAACTTAACCGAACTGAGGGAATGGAAACCAACAGGTTTTTGGAGATGGCGGACATCGCGCTTGGTCTCAAATCTCAGGAACCGCGAAAAAAGACCACGAAACGAATTTCGAACTAAAACAATAGAAAATGCAGATCTCAAGAGATGCTGATGGGCTGAGGTTCATGGGGGAATGCGCCCCTGAAAGCGGCTTTGTGGCGGGGGACATTCGATGCGCGGGTTGCGGCCGCAGGATCGATCCTCGCACTGACGCTAATGATATTGCGCTGGTTTGCACCGGGTGTGGCTTCAAGAAATCTTTCTGGGCAGAGGTCGACATGCGAGTCTACCTGGTGGAAAACTGGAGCCTCTTAAAGAAAGCATGTACTCATCCCGCGGTGGCAATGCATCATTCCACATGAGGCGATTGCTAGGATTTGTACGCTGTTTTCTGCCTGGTTGTCCCGGCCAATCGCTGCTGGAGATCATTCACGGACTCGCACAATGACTGGATTCCTTCTGTCCGTATGGTGATCAGGCCGCGCTGAATGTCGCCGCATAAGCTCCTGACCAACTGGTCAAACCTTCTTAATCTCTCGGCAGAGAGGAAAGCCAAAACCGTGTCTGGATTTTTCTTGATGCGCTCAGCGTTGATGAGTTCGCTCACGCTCCAGGCCGTTAAGCGGACATTATCCACGGCATGGCGAAAGTCATTCAGAACGGCGGGATCGGGCGTTGGTTCTGATCTGAGGCGCTGCTCCAGCCGTCGCAATTCGGCGGAGAACCGATTGATTTCAGAAGACAGGTCTTCAAGGGGCGTGTTCATCGTTCTTCTTTCTACTTTCTACTTCAGTTACACGACCACTGTAACCTTAGATGCCTTGTTTTCCGGTCGCGGCAAACCGGCCGATATAACTTTGGTAACCGCGTGAGGCACGGCTGAGAAATCACTAGAAGCTATCTCATAAATAGCTTCATTGATGTCCCTGTGTCGCCCCTCCGGGGCTCTTCCTCTTTACGTCACTTCACCCAGGCCTTACGGCCTGGGCTAGGCGCGCAAAAAACCGCGCGCTTTCGCCCCTTCGGGGCTGCGATATGGAAGCTTTATATCTCTCGTTTACTGCCGGATAAATCATAAATCCTGAGGCTTTATGGGCAGAACCATTTATAAGATGGGTTCTAACTGTCAGATATCTGGCACAACAAAGTGATTGTTAGATACCAGACACAACACACAGAGAATCTAGGTTACAATCCGTCACTTCAGCCCAAAATTCAAATGTCCCTCAAAACGCCCAAGCCGCGCTTTCAGCACCATCCTCTGCGCGGTATGCCGGAGAGAGTGGAATCATTTTGCCTGCGTTGCAGGCAGTTTGTTGCGGCCAGCGACAATCCTGTATCCCTGAAGATCGCCGAGAAAGCCCACGTCTGCCCGAAGTCGAAGGCTTGAAAGCCTGAATTATCCATCCATGCCATGCGGAAGGCGGGGCTGCTTTGCACAAAAAAAAGCAAATCTCACCACGGATGCATACGGATTACAAATTCAAAGTCGTCTTATTTGACTTTTTTGATCCGTGTAAATCAGTGCTATCAGTGTTATCTGTGGTGAGGTTTGGGGGTTGTGCAACGCCGGCGCGGGCATTCACTCAATGGACCATGATTCAGTGGACCATCGATTTAATGAACCATAATTTCAATGGATCATTGTTTTAATGAACCATGGATTTCAAACACTGCAGAAGGGCCTCCGGATCATTGTCCACGGCAGTGCAGCTTCGTGGAAAAGACTCATAGGCATACGACCGGATGCAAAGGATGGGCATGGAAGGCTTTTTCCTTTGCGCCAGAGAAATAAGAATTTGTTTGTCGTCGCGTGAAAGCGTGTGGCAGAGCAAGGTCACATCAATTGAATCCAATTCCACCAGAGTGACCGCTTTATCCAGAGAATAGGCTTCCTGCACGGCATATCCTGCGTTGCTCAATAGCAAAGTGCGGGAGGACATAAGGATGGCATCTTTCCCAACTGAAAGAACATGCAGCCGAACCGCCATTCCTGCTATCTCCTTAATTCCAACCTACCAGCCAATTGAAATGACGTATGTTGATTACCAGACATAGCGAGGATTAACTTTTCCTAAGCTGGTTGCGCAACTCTTGCGCGGGCGCAGCGGAAAAACGAAACGCGCCTGTAACGGTCACCATGGTTGTACGCAATAGGCATGTTCGATTTTTCCGGCATCATGGCGTTCGCAGGCACGGCTTAGAGATCGGATGGAGAGCGATTTCCGGGAGTGTCTGGGGTAGGCGTTTCAACGCGCTTGTCCAACTGCTCGTATAAGAACGCAGCTTCAAAGAAAGATAC
>DATBVH010000382.1:0-7328 GCA_036515395.1 Candidatus Angelobacter sp. | reverse complement strand
ATTCCGCTTAGATCAAGCGAGTTCTATTCCGACCGCAGATCGGCGCGCTATCCCGTTCCCGGCACCATCCCGCAACTGGATGACAAGAACGTGGATAAGGAACAGTTGGATCCCAACAGCTATTTCCTTAGCGGCAAACACGGCAATACCTATGGCAATGAGCTTCCCATGGGCACGGATGCGCAAACGGTTGCCGCAACACTGGCACGTGGCCAGGAGCGTTACAACATTTACTGCCAGCCCTGCCATTCGCAACTGGGCGACGGAAACGGGATGATTGTGCAGCGCGGCTTTAAGCGTCCGCCGTCTTTCCATGTGCAACGGCTCAAGAGCGCGCCGCTCGGCTGGTTTTATGATGTCATCAGCAACGGTTTTGGCGGCATGCCCGACTACGCAGCCCAGATAAAACCGGCTGACCGCTGGGCTATTGCCGCTTATATTCGCGCATTGCAGCTCAGCCAAAACGCACAAGAAGGTGATGTCGCATCTGCCGATCGAGACAAATTAAACAAGCCGGAAGAGGAGCAAATTACAATCCCTGATACTTCTATAGTCTCGCCAGCCGTAACGACCCCGGTGAAGCCGGTACCTGACATAACGCCAAAGGGGAACAAACGATGAGCCAGACCCTGGTCCGCGTTACACCTCAGGATTTTGCGCCACCGGCAATCCTTGACCGGATGCGTTCACGGTCGCTCGTTGTCGGCGTGGTCTTCAGCGTTCTGGCGCTGGCACTCACGCTCGGGTTCGGACAGTGGGATTTGTTTCTGCGCTCATGGCTGTTCTCATTTATGTTTTGGCTGGGGCTCACCACTGGCTCTCTTGTGTTGCTCATGTTGCAATACACCAGCGGCGGCAATTGGGGACGTCTTGGCCGGAGAATATGGGAAGCAGGCGCGGGTAACTGGTGGTTGATGTTCCTGTTTTGGCTCCCGATCGCGATTGGGATGAAACGGCTCTATGTCTGGGCCCGGATATGGGACGATCCCTCCAGGAGCGCGCAACTACTGGCGCACTATGGGGCGGACAAAATTCATTACTATCTCAATGTTCCGGGTTTCTGGATTCGCGGAGTGCTCTACTTCGCTGGATGGGCGATTCTCTACTATTTTCTCAAGCGTTGGTCGATCCGTGAAGAAGCAGGCACCACAACGCCCGCGCAATTTGTCTTTATCCAGAACCTGAGCGGCTTTGGCATCGTCTTTTACGGACTGACTATCACCTTCGCCTCCATCGATTGGACAATGTCTCTCTATCCGGAATGGTGGTCGACGGTTTGGGGCATGCTGTTCATGGTGGGCCAGGTGCTGACGACATTTTGCTTTACCATCTGGCTGTTCACCCGGCTTTCTGAGATTGAACCGGTCTCGCGCATTTTTAAAGTCGATTACCTCCACGACTTCGGCAAGCTGATGTTTGCATTTGTTGTGTTATGGGCTTATCTCTCGTTTTCGCAGTGGCTGATTATCTGGTCGGGCAACATGCTCTCAGAAATCCGCTGGTACATCATGCGGCTGCAGCACGGATGGCAATATTTCGGGACTCTCCTGATCTTTGTCCACTTTGTTTTTCCCTTCGCGCTGCTGCTTTCACGCAACACCAAGCGCAGCCGCACACGGATTGTCGCTATTTCGTTCCTGGTATTGTTCATGCGGCTGGTTGACCTCTTCTGGCTGACCGCCCCGAATTTTTATCCTGGCACGGGCGACGGCCTGAACAATTTCCATTTGCTGGATGCAGCCATGTACGTGATCTGCCCCATCGCAATGGGCGGAATCTGGCTGTTCTTCTTTTATCTGCGGCTGAGCAAGCGTTCGCTCATGCCGGTAAATGACCCTGGTTTTGTCCAGATGCTGGAATCGAAACATGGATAGAGAAAAATTTGAAACTCAAATCGGCGGGCACACCAAGGAAGGCCATCAGGAAAGCGACGTAAGCGTCAAGGGCGTCGTCTGGTCCGGCATAATTCTGGCTCTTGGCGGCGTCATTGCTTTTGTTTTGATGATTGGCATGATTCATGGCCTGGAAACATATGAGAGAAACCACGAAGCCAAGCTCACGCCGATGGAGAAACAGTTGCAGCAGGAGCGCGACACGCCAAGAGAAGGCTTAGGCAAAATGATACCCACCAAGGAAGACGAGGTTAAGCCTGCTCCTGACTGGTATGGACGCGGTAAAATGGATGAACATCTGAGCCGTACGATCAAAACTCCTCGCTTGCAGTATGACGATGAGCACGACATGCAGATGTTTCGCGGTTCAGAAGAGCGGTGGCTCAGTTCCACCGGCAAGTCAGCCAATGGCAGCATACATATTCCTGTCAGCCGCGCCATGGAAATACTGGCGCAACGCGGTTTACCGCAAGTCAGCGGGCCATTTCAGCCCGCAAACGTGGGAGCGCCCAGTGCTGCTTATCCCTCGGGAGCCGCCGATAGCGGTCAATCCTCGCGTAGCGCTCCCGCAGGAGGAGTAAAGAAGTGAAGTACGGCGGTACAATCCGGAAAGTGCTGGCTGGCATCGCATTGGCGGCCTGCGCTTCGGTTTCAGCGTGGTCACAAGCTGCGCCCAAGCTTCAGGCGGGCGATGCCGTACCCAACACCAAGCCTGCGATTCTTGATCAGGTTGGCCTTGACCAGCGCTTGAACCAGCAAATCCCGCTTGATCTGGCTTTCAACGATGAAAGCGGCCAGGCAATCCGGTTGCAACAGTATTTTGGGCAGAAGCCGGTCATCCTTATGCTGGTGTATTACCAGTGCCCCATGCTCTGCACCCAGGTGCTGAGCGGATTTACCGGCGCGATGAACGGAATCGTGCGTTTCAACATCGGACGTGAATTTAATGTGCTTACCGTAAGCATTGACCCGCGTGATAAGCCGGCAGATGCTGCTGCGACAAAAGAGAGATATCTCAAGAGCTATCGTCGCGCTGGCGCTGCTGAAGGCTGGCACTTCCTTACTGGAAAAAAAGACCAGATTGACGCACTGGCCCAGGCAGTTGGCTTTCGCTACGCCTGGGACCCTCAGATTCAGCAGTACGCGCATGCCAGCGGCATCATGTTGCTGACCCCGGACGGGCGGCTCGCGCAGTACTACTACGGAATCGAGTATGCCCCGCGCGATATTCAGCTCGGACTGATCGAAGCGTCAAAAGGCAAGATCGGGAACGTGGTGGACGAAGTCCTTCTCTATTGCTACCACTATGATCCCCGGCAAGGCCGGTACGGCGCCGCCATTTTCAATGTTTTGCGCTTAAGCGCCCTCGCCACCGTTCTGGCGCTGGGTGGTTTCATGTTGATCATGTTTCGCCGCGATTCGCTTGCTGCCCGTAGGGGCGGCTTAACCAGGACAGCCGAATAGATGCAACTGAACTTTCCCATTTTTCCGGAGCAGGCCTCGAGCATGGCGGGGCAGGTGGACGCGCTCTACCTGTTCCTGGTGCTGATTACTACTTTTTTCTCCCTGCTCATCGCCATTCTGATCCTCTTCTTCGCCATTAAATACAGGAGGACGCCGGAACGGCAGGCGCAGCAGATCCACGGTTCCACGTTGCTGGAGATCGTGTGGACGGTCATTCCGCTCGGCATCTCAATGGTCATCTTTGTCTGGGGCGCGGTCATTTACTACCACATGGAGCGTCCACCCTCAAACCCGCTGGAAATTTACGGCGTGGGTAAGCAGTGGATGTGGAAGTTCCAGCACCCCGGCGGCCAGCGCGAAATCAATACATTGCATGTGCCCACGGGGCGCGACGTGAAAGTCACACTGATTTCGCAGGACGTGATTCACAGCTTTTTCGTTCCGGCGTTCCGCGTAAAACAAGACGTGCTGCCGAACCGCTACGTTTTTACCTGGTTCAAAGCCACAGAGACGGGTACATACCACCTCTTCTGCTCACAATACTGCGGTACAAAACATTCCGGCATGGTTGGCCAGGTTGTGGTGATGACGCCGGAAGATTACGCCACATGGTTGGCCAGCGGCAAAGCTGAAGGTTCACTGGCGTCACTGGGTGAAAAGGCGTTCCAGCAATATGGCTGCACTACATGCCATCGGCCGGATTCAGGCGCGCGTGGCCCCAATCTTGAGGGCGTCTATGGCCGTCCAGTCCGCCTTACCGATAATCGCGTGGTGCTGGCCGACGACAATTACATTCGCGAATCGATTCTGGAACCGAACGCCAAAGTGGTTTCCGGTTTCCAGTCCATCATGCCGACGTTCCGCGGCGTAGTGAGTGAAGATGAAATCATTGCGATTACGGAATACATCAAGCACCTGTCGCCGCAACAGGCGAACCCGCTGAACAACCGCACATCGCCTGAGGAAATCCGTGACAGCGAAGTGCCGAACATTCAGCAGCAAAATCGCCAGGAAAAAGAGCAACCGGCGCAGCAAACCCCGCAGGGAACGAGGCCTGCAAATCCATCTGGGAAGAAACCATGAGTACCGCAACAGCGATCGTTAAGCCGGTAATGCCTGAAAAGCATTTCCTGAATGATAATTACGGAATCAGGTCGTGGCTGCTCACGAAAGACCATAAGCGGATCGCGATCCTGTATCTGTTCTCGATCTCGTTTTTCTTCCTTCTCGGCGGAATGTTTGCCGTTCTGATACGCCTGCACCTGCTTACGCCGAATGGCGAGCTCTTTGAGGCCGATACTTACAACAAATTGTTCACCATGCATGGCGTGAACATGGTCTTCTTTTTTCTGATTCCTTCTGTGCCCGCGGTGCTGGGCAATTTCCTGGTGCCAATTATGGTGGGCACCAAAGATCTGGCCTTTCCCAAGATCAACCTGCTGAGCTGGTATTTGTACATTGCCGGCGGCACATTTTCTATGGCTGCCATGGTTTCCGGCGGAGTGGATTCCGGATGGACGTTCTATGCCCCGCTCAGCTCCGGCTATTTGAAGACACATGTAATTATGCTGGCCGTGGGCGTGATCATCGCCGGCTTTTCCTCGATCTTTACCGGCCTGAACTTTATTGTTACCGTGCACCGCATGCGCGCTCCGGGCATGACCTGGGGGCGGCTGCCGCTTTTTATATGGTCAAACTACGCAGCCAGCCTGATCATGATTCTGGGAACGCCGGTGATCGCCATCACATTGATTCTGCTGGCGCTGGAGCGCGGTTTCCACATCGGCATTTTTGATCCCAAGTTAGGCGGCGATCCTGTGCTGTTCCAGCACATGTTCTGGTTTTACTCGCATCCTGCCGTCTACATCATGATTCTGCCCGGCATGGGTGTGATCAGTGAAATTGTTCCCTGTTTCTCCCGCAAGCGCGTGTTTGGATATTCCTTCGTGGCGTTTTCCAGTGTCGCCATCGCAGTCTTCGGCTTTGTTGTGTGGGCGCACCACATGTTCGTCGCAGGCATCTCGGTTTATTCGGCGCTGGTGTTCTCGCTGTTGAGCTATGCAGTGGCTATTCCTTCGGCAGTAAAGGTCTTTAACTGGACCGCCACCATGTATAAAGGCTCAATCGAGATGAGCACGCCAATGCTCTACGCCATGGGCTTTATCGGCCTGTTTACCATTGGCGGATTGACCGGACTCTTTCTCGCCGCGCTTGGCCTTGATATCCATGTTCACGATACCTATTTTGTGATTGCGCACTTCCACTATGTGATGGTGGGAGGCATGGTTACGGCTTACCTGGGAGGGCTGCATTTCTGGTGGCCTAAAATTACGGGGCGAATGTATCCTGAAGCGCCGGCCAAGCTGGCCGCGTTGATTACCTTCATCGGCTTCAACCTGACGTTCTTCCCGCAATTCATCCTCGGATACCTCGGCATGCCACGCCGTTACTGGGCATATCCTCCGGAGTTCCAGGTGCTGAACGTGCTCTCGACGGCGGGCGCATCAGTGCTTGCGGTGGGATTCCTTCTACCGGCGCTGTATTTTGCATGGTCGTTGAAATATGGCGAAGTTGCCGGCGATAATCCCTGGCAGGCTACGGGCCTGGAGTGGGAAACCAGTTCGCCGCCGCCGACACATAACTTCCATCAAATTCCAATCGTCACCAAAGACCCGTATGCCTACGGTGAAGATGCGGAGGTCACCGTTGTCAACTAGCCAGACAACCACTACAGAACATCATCCGGCGCTGGCGCACCAGTTTGACAGCATGGAGCAGCAGCAGGAAGCTTCCACGTTCGGCATGTGGGTCTTCCTGCTCACGGAAATCATGATGTTCGGCGGCCTGTTTACCGCCTACCTGATTTACCGTTTGAAGTATTATCCGGCCTTCGTCGCGGGCAGCACCAGCATCAGCGTTTCCTGGGGATTCGCTAACACGCTCGTGCTGATCGCCAGCAGCTTCACTATGGCGATGACGGTTTGGGCCGCGCAAAATGGAAGACGCAAAACGCAGGTTTGGTTGCTGCTGGCCACCATGGTTCTTGGCGCGGCCTTCCTCGGCGTAAAAGCCAAAGAGTATTACGACAAGTGGGACGAGTGCCACATTCCCGGCCACGTGATCGGCAAAGGCTTCAATGCCTGGGGCGGCTGCAGCGCTACGAACAAATCGCTGGGCAACATCGCTGAAGAAATACGCGATCCCAAGGAGCACGGCAATCCAAACGTCACTGAAGTTTCTGCCGAGCAGACGGCAAAACAGACGGAGATTTTCTTTTCTTTCTACTTCGCCATGACCGGCCTGCACGCCTTCCACATGGTGATAGGGTTGGGATTGCTGGCATGGCTCTTGATACGCGCCAAAAGCGGAGAATTTGGTCCCGCCTACTACACGCCCATAGAACTGGGTGGCCTGTACTGGCACTTTGTCGATATTGTGTGGATTTTCCTGTTCCCGCTGCTGTATTTGATCAGCCGGCATCAACACGGAGTTTAAGGAGCTTTTGAGAAGACATGGCCCAACATTCTGAACAAGAGCATAAACATCCGACGCCCGGGCTTTACCTGCTGATCCTGGCGGCCCTGGTGGTAGGCACTTGCCTTACCTGGGGAATTGCCTTTGTCGATCTTGGCATTTTCAACCCAGTCGTAGCGCTCACTATTGCTGTGATCAAGGCCGTGCTCGTTATTCTCTTCTTTATGCACGTTTACTACAGCAGCAAGCTCACTAAGCTCACGATCGCCGCCGGTTTTTTCTGGCTGTTGATCATGATCACCATGAGCCTAAGCGATTACCTGACGCGGCATTTCTTGCCGCAGTAGTTCCCCAAATTAAACAACAAAGACACGAAAGATCATGGAAGGAGTGGCGACAAGCAAGGCGCAGCTCTCCTTGGTGTTCCTGTATGCTCATTGGCTCAGATAGGAGGGCTGGTTAGTGACCGTTCTTTGCGTACTGCGACCGGACCTCAAA
>DATBVH010000381.1:0-2623 GCA_036515395.1 Candidatus Angelobacter sp. | reverse complement strand
TGCTGGTTCAACATCTGCTTGGCTTGGCGCTGGACGTCGTTGACCGTAATATCCTGACCGGAAACCGTCGCTACTACGCCAGGAGTCGAGGAATTAGGGAGCAAATTAGAGCTGCCAAAGCCGGGAATCAGCGTGATCGCCATGAGCACGCAAACAATGGTTAAGAGGCCGCCGAGAACAATTTTCTTGATTGGGCCAGGGGTTTGCAGAAAACGAATCATGTATTTGAAAACTCCAAGTTTTTAAGCGGAAACTAAATTATAGACGAAGCTGGCATGCCAGCACAGGCGATCTTGCGAGTTGAACGAGCAATTGGAAGACGCGCGGTTTTCCTTCGTGTCCTGCGTGGTTATGGCTTTGCAAAAGCCTAAACCATGAAGGATACGAAGGTTCACGAAGAAACACTACTTTCATGGTAGACACAAATTCGCCTATTGAAACGTGTTAATAAGGCGTGATATGAATGCTTGGCCGAGTCGTTCCCATCGAAAAGGGGTCTAATGAAGCAGCTTCGACATCCGCTGTCCTTGCTTGTTGTTCTTCTAATTTCTCAATTTGCTCTAACGCAAACACAGCCGACAAAATCTTCGCCGAGGCGCTCTAGTTCTTCTCCAGTGCCGGAGATGGGGCTTGCGTTGCGCGACGGTTGGTCTTTGCAATCCTCGGGCAAGGTGGACAAGCCTGGCGCTGTGCTTTCGACCCCGAGATTTTCGCCGGCGGGATGGTACAGCGTCAGCGTGCCGACCACAGTGGTGGCGGCTTTGGTGAAGCAGAAGGTCTATCCCAATCCCGATTTCGGCATGAACCTGCGAAAGCTGCCGGGAATGGATTACCCGATTGGCGCGAACTTCTCAAACATTCCGATGCAGCAGGACAGCCCGTTTATGGTGCCGTGGTGGTACCGGAAAGTATTCACGCTGCCGGCGAGCTATAAGGGAAAGACAATCTGGCTGGATTTCGGGGGCATCAATTACCGCGCAAATATTTTTATGAATGGCAAGCAGATCGCGAAGAAGGATGACGTGGCCGGTGCGTGGCGTACATACGAGTTCAACATCACCGACAGCGCTTTGTTGGGCAAGCCGAACGTGTTGGCAGTCGAAATATTTTCACCCACAGACAGAGACTTGGCCATCACCTTTGTGGATTGGAACCCCGCGCCGCCCGACAAGAACATGGGATTGTTTCGCGAGGTCAGCGTGCGCACCAGCGGTCCGGTCGCGGTGAGATATCCAACAGTGGTTTCTAAGCTTGAGGGGGACGGCAAGGCACACCTGACCGTAACCGCACTGGTGAAGAATGGAACTAACCAGGCGGTTAAGGGAACGCTGAAAGGAAAAATCGAAAACGCTGAGTTTTCTCAGGACGTGGAACTTGGCCCGAATGAGCAGAAAGATGTGACGTTCGATCCCGCTCAGGTTTCGCAGCTTAATCTCGACAGCCCTCGGCTGTGGTGGCCGGCGCAAGTCGGGAAACCGGAACTGTACAAGCTAACGATGAACTTTGACGTCGATGGCAAGAGTTCTGATTCCACAGAGAGTAATTTTGGAATTCGCGAGATCACATCCGAGCTGAACGCAAACGGCAAACGCGTGTTCTCGATAAACGGAAAAAAGTTTTTGATTCGCGGCGGCGGATGGTCCCCGGACATGATGCTGCGCGAAAACTCGCAACGACTTAAAGACGAATTTGATTACGTCCAAGACATGGGGCTGAACACTATTCGGCTAGAGGGCAAGCTGGAGCCCAAGGAATTTTTTGATTTGGCCGACAGGCGCGGAATTCTGGTCATGGCCGGCTGGTGCTGCTGCGACCATTGGGAGCACTGGGCGAACTGGAAGCCGGAAGATTATGCCGTCGCTCAGCAATCGTTACGCGATCAGATTTACAGGTTGCGCGGCCACCCAAGCCTGCTGGTTTGGTTGAATGGAAGCGACAATCCGCCACCGCCAGACGTAGAGCAGACTTATTTGAAAGTTGAAAAGGAATTGCTGTGGCCGAACCCGGTGATTTCATCGGCAACGGCGAAGCCTACAACGGTCACTGGCGATAGCGGCGTGAAGATGAGCGGTCCGTACGAATACGTTGCGCCAGCTTACTGGATGCAGGACTCGCTAGGCGCGAACCATCCGCAAAATTGCAACCAGGGTGGGTGCGGCGGCGGATACGGGTTCAATACTGAGACCAGCCCGGGGCCGGCCGTGCCTCCAATCGAAAGCATTCAAGCAATGCTACCCAAAGAACATCAGTGGCCGATTGACGATTGGTGGAATTTCCATGCGGGCGGGGGCGCGTTCAAAGATATTCACGTATTCACCGAGGCGCTCGATGCACGGTATGGAAAATCTACGGGCCTTGAAGATTACACGATGAAGTCGCAGGCCCAGTCCTACGAAGGCATTCGCGCCATGTACGAAGCCTATAGCCGGAACAAATACACTTCCGGGGGCGTGATTCAATGGATGTTGAATAATGCGTGGCCGTCAATGATCTGGCATTTGTATGACTGGTATCTGCGGCCGGGCGGCGGATATTTTGGCGCGAAGACGGCGATGCAGGCGCTCGATCCGGTTTATGGGTACGACGACAACAATATTTATGTGGTGAACAGCCACTTTGAAGC
>DATBVH010000380.1:0-2532 GCA_036515395.1 Candidatus Angelobacter sp. | reverse complement strand
CCAGGCAGCAGCCTTGCTGCGGCAGGAACGTTATCAACTGGAAAATTTGAGGGCCCGCGTGGAGTATGAAATCCGCTCTGCGCTGCTGGACGTGAAAGCCTCTGACGATCAGGTGGCTGTGGCCAATCAGCAGATTGGACTTGCAGCGGAACAATTGAAAGAAGCGCAGGACCGCTACAAAGCCGGCGTTTCAGGAAGCCTTGAAGTAGTGCAGGCACAGGAAGCGGTTGCCAGCGCGAATGAAAACCATATTCAAGCCCTGTATCAGAACAACGTAGCCAAGCTTTCGCTGGTGCGCGCCCTGGGCGAG
The DNA here is from genome assembly GCA_036515395.1 of Candidatus Angelobacter sp. Classification (GTDB taxonomy): domain Bacteria; phylum Acidobacteriota; class Terriglobia; order Terriglobales; family Acidobacteriaceae; genus Angelobacter. The sequence continues at coordinate 2,222 of DATBVH010000380.1, read as the reverse complement.
GCGGAGCAGCGGACGCGAGCATTCCTGGGAGGAAAATAAAGTGGCTGACCCGATAAAAATTTCGCCGTATGAGGAAGAAGAAACTGTCCACGAGCCCGTCCGCACGGAAGTTGAGACGCCGGAAAAAAGCGCGGAACCGAGCGAGGAACGCTGGTCCGGCAAAGAGCGCCGCTCCATCAAGGACACTCGCGCTGTAGGATTCTTCCGCACGTATCCCAAGGCCAAGTGGATTATTGCGGCGCTGGTCATCCTTCTTCTTGTTGGCGCATTTTTCATCTGGCGGTATTACGCTGTGCGTGAATCCACCGACGACGCGCAGATTGATGGCCACATCAATCCCATCAGCGCACGCGTTAGCGGCACCGTGCTAAGGGTGCTGCATGACGATAACGAAGTTGTCCAGGCTGGAACGCTGCTGGTGGAACTTGATCCCAAGGATTACCAGGTTGCCGTGGACCGCGCGCGCGCCGATCTGGCAAATGCGCAAGCCAATGCGGTTGCGGCCAACGTGGGCGTTCCACTCACACAGGCGACCAGCTCCAGCCAGTTGCTTGCCGCCGATGCAGGCGTGAAAGGCGCGCAACGCGACATTGAATCGGCCCGCGCCAAGCTGAATGACGCGCAGGCAATGTATGCCAAGACGTCCGCCGACCTGAAGCGTATGGAGCAGCTCATCGCAAAAGATGAGGTTTCGCACCAGCAATACGATGCCTCCGTGGCGGCAAATAGTTCCGCCAAAGCTAACGTAGACGCTGCAACCTCCGCCATTGCCGCCGCGGAAAGCCGGGCAGCGCAATCGCAAGCCCAGGCTGAAGCCGCGCGTACTGTGCCGGAACAACTGAAAGTAACGCGCGCGCGCGCCGGAGCCGCGACTGCGGAAGTGCAGCGAGCTGTTTCAGCATTGGCGCAAGCCGAACTGAATCTCCAATACACAAAAATTACCGCACCGGTTACCGGCGTGCTGAGCAAACGCAGTGTTGAGCCGGGACAAACTGTGCAAGTCGGCCAACCGCTGTTTTCCATCGTGAACCTTGAAGACATCTGGGTCACTGCCAACTTTAAAGAAACACAGCTGCGTGACATGAAAGTCGGACAACGGGCCAAGATCAAAGTTGACGCTTATGGTCGAGAATTTAGCGGCGCCGTTGAATCAATCGGTGGCGCGACAGGGGCGCGCTTTAGCCTGCTGCCGCCGGAAAACGCAACCGGCAATTACGTAAAAGTGGTGCAGCGAATTCCTGTCCGCATCCGCTTTGATAAAGGCCAGGACACGAATCATGAATTGCGTCCAGGCATGTCAGTAGAGCCGGTTGTGTTTACGAAGTAGGAACAGTATTGGTAATTAGTAATTAGTAATTGGCAAAACCGTTCGCAACTGTCGACCAAGAACAAATTGCAGCATCAGCGACAGCCTGGTTCTCCTAAAGTTTTCTTGAAACGTTGAAGCAGCTTCAATGACGGAATCTACAAAGCCAGCAATCAATCCGTGGATCATCGCCATTTCGGTGATGCTTGGCACCTTTATGGAGGTGCTGGACACCACGGTTGTCAACGTATCGCTGCAGCATATTGCGGGCAGCCTTTCCGTGACCCCGGAAGAAGCAACCTGGGTCCTGACCTCATACCTCGTTGCCAACGCTATTGTCCTTCCGCTTACCGGATGGCTGGGCAATTATTTTGGCCGACGCAATATTCTGCTGATGTCGGTTGGCGGATTCACGGTGTTCTCTTTTCTCTGCGGCATTGCTCCGAATCTGCCGCTGCTGATCATCTTCCGCGTGTTCCAGGGCGCAACCGGCGGAGGACTGCAACCACTCTCGCAGGCCATCCTGATGGAAGCTTTCCCACCGGAGAAGCGTGCCAAAGCTATGGCATTCTGGGCGCTCGGAATCGTGGTTGCTCCCATGCTTGGTCCCGTGCTCGGCGGCTGGATCACTGACAGTTATTCCTGGCGCTGGCTTTTCTATATCAACATTCCTATCGGGATCGCGGCTGTGATCATGGCTGTGCTGTTCATTCACGATCCGCCATACATCAAGCGCGGAGAAGGCGGCGTGGACTATTGGGGCATCGGCTACCTCGCTCTCGGAATCGGCGCGCTGCAGATCATGCTCGACAAAGGCCAGGAAGAAGACTGGTTCGGCTCGCACTTTATTCTCACGCTGGCAATTCTCTGCGTGATCGGATTCGTGTTTTTTGTGGTGCGTGAACTCATCACCGGC
>DATBVH010000379.1:0-4973 GCA_036515395.1 Candidatus Angelobacter sp. | reverse complement strand
AATGTCTCTCTCCAGCGCGCTTCATCTGCCGCTACCATTCATCTGCAAAGCCTTCTTCGAGCTTGGAACGGTACCGGGACCTTGGCGGAAGATCTCCAATTAATTCCGCGCACCACTATTGAGCTGACGCCGCTGGCATTCGGATTGGCCGCGCAGGCGGCCAGAGAAACCAATCTGAGAGATGCTTTTGTCCGTCCGCTGGAAATCATGATGATCATCGTAGGCATGGTTTTACTGATAGCCTGCGCGAATATTGGAAATCTGATGTTGACCCGCGCGATCGTCCGCATGAAGGAAATCGGATTGCGCTTTGCGGTGGGTGGAAGTCGCTGGCGGATACTGCGCCAGTTATTGACCGAGGGCTTCATCCTTGCCATCATCGGAGTAGTGGTCAGCATCTTCTTTGCGGTTTTAGGCCAGCGTGCGCTTATCGCGCTGGTCACAACGGGACCCAATCCGGTGCAGTTCGACGCTGCTCTGGACATAAAAGTTTTAGGCTTTACCCTATTGATCGGCCTGTTCAGCACTGTGCTTTTCGGAATTGCTCCTGCCATCAGCGCGTCCCTGGTAAAGCCACTCACGGCATTGCAGCAGAGCAGAGGCGGAAGCGTCGGGTTCAGATGGCCTGTTGCGGGTCGCGTGCTCATGATTTCACAGATTGCACTTTCACTTACTCTTTTGGTTTGCGCTGCGCTGTTGCTGCAGAGCTTCCAGCACCTGGAGGAAGTGGAAACCGGTTTTGACCGCAAAACTCTCGTCGTCTCCATTGATCCGGCGGCGGCTGGATACAAGAGGAATGCCAGCATTGCCGTGATGTACCGCCGTCTTGAAGACAGGATTGCCGAACTGCCCGGGGTCCGCAATGTTGCGCTCTCAACTTACGCCGTCAATGAAGGCGAGCGCACCCTTGGAATGGGCGTTGAGACCCATCCGGAAGTGCTCAAAAGCGGGAACACCACGCGCGTCTTCGTTACCGGCAATGCCTATCTTGCGGCTACTGGTATTCCTCTTATCAGCGGACGCTTTTACGACAGCCAGGACACAGCCACCAGCCAGAAGGTTGTTGTGATAAATCAGCAGGCGTCGAAAGCCATTTTTGGAGACGAGTCTCCAATTGGCAAGCGCATCAGCATTGGCCCTCCTACAAATGGCTTCGATTTGGAAATTATCGGTTTGGTGGGAAATGCCAGGTATGCCGGTGTGCAACGAGAATTTCCCTGGGCCCTTTACGTACCCTATACCCAGCGTAATGATTACGCCCGAAAACTACTGGTACACGTGCAAGGGCCAATAGCTGCGGTTACCACGTCCATTCGCAAGGCCATTGCGGAAGTGGATCCCAACATACCTATCCAGGAAACCACAACCATGGACGACATGGTCATCCGCACATTTAAGAACCAACAAATGTTGTCACGGTTGTCGAGCTTCTTTGGAATTTTGGCTCTGATTATCGTCGCTGTAGGGCTCTACGGCCGCATATCGTATGCGATTGCCTGCAGGACCGCAGAAATCGGGGTCCGCATGGCGCTCGGCGCGCAAAAGTATCACGTGCTTTTGCTCGTTGTTCGCGAGACACTGTTGCTGGTTGGCGCCGGTTGTGCAATCGGTATTCCCATTGCCTTTGCGAGTTCCCGTTTGATCGCCAATATGCTATTTGGAGTGAAGGCAACCGATATCGTAACGTTTTTGGCGATCCTCATTATTTTCGCGGTCACAGGCGTGCTAGCAGGAATAGTACCGGCGCGACGTGCCTCGCGGATCGATCCGCTGACTGCTCTCAGGTATGAGTAGTGATCGAGGGCTGCCGGCAGCCCTCGGACGTTCAAATACTAAATAAGCATTAATCCATGGTAAATTCTTCGGTCCTCGTGGCCGGACCATAGGTGCTCCTGATGGCGATTTCAGAGTGATTCTTGCGCTGTTTGAACGCGCTTTTGCGAATACTCACAGTTTTTCCCATAGCGCAAAAACGAACTATCCTGAATAACTCCTACCTTTTAGCAAACTTGGAGAAGACGCCGCATCGCCTTCGCAGGTAACTTCGTGCTGGTATGAAGGAGTCAGCGCCTGATGCTTTTAGGCGTACGGCTCCCCAATGGAGCAGCAGTGTTACCACCTGCCACCAAGACGGCAAATTCGCTTCAGCTTCGGACGATAGTTTCGGCAACTCCGGAAGCTGTGTGGTCGGCATTTACAGATCCTGTTCATCTGATTCGCTGGTTTCCATTGCAGGCCTCGGTTATGCCGGGTGTGGCAGGAATCCTCACGCTTATGTGGGATGAAATTTGTTCCGCGTGGAGGATTTCAGCGTGGCAGCCTGGCCGGTTTCTGCAAGTTGAGGAACTGCTTGCGTTTGCCTCGAAGAATGAAAAGCTCCCTGCAAAAGCAAGGCCCGGCTTAACCGGCTGGAGAATCTTGCTAGAGCCTGATTCTGGTTCCAGGACGCTGGTTGACTTGGAGCATTTTGGGTTAGGCGGCTCACCGGAAATTTTTCCGATTGTTGCGCGCGGATGGGAGTTTGAGCTCCTTAGTTTGCGCTATTACCTGGAGCGGCAGTTCGGCAAAGACCGGTCGACGATCTGGCTTAAGAAGAATCTGGAGTGTGAAGCAGGTTGTGAGGCGGAGATCTGGAAAGCGCTTGTGGACGCCCCATCTGCGCTTCCGCAGACCCTGGGGCTGGAGCATGTGGAGATTGAAGAATCGCCATGGCAGTTTGCCGCAACATTGGCCGAGCCAGGATCTTGCCTGTTTCGAGTCAAGATTGAGCGTCTAAACCAGAATCAAATTCAGGTGAATCTCTGGTTGGCCGCTTATAACTCCTCGCCGGCTGAGTTGCGGCGCTTGCGCGCGGACTTTGAACAAAGGCTTGATCAATTCAAGTTGGGTTTGTATGCAACATCATCGAGCAGTAATCATTCGATCGCAGCACCTGTGCGAGAGAGTTGACAACAACTACCGGCTTTGGGAAGTCACAGCCGCCTAGCTTTTTGGATAGATGCATGACAAGGAGAAATTCATGAAAGAATCAAGAGTCAATAGACGCGAGCTGATTAAATTGGGCGCAGCGGCAGTTGCTGTTGCCACCGTCGGGACAGTGGGCTGCGGAACTCACACTGCATTCCCCGAGCCTCCAATAAACCTAAGCGGCGAAGCGGGAACCATTCGCCAGACAAACACATTTGACGCTAGTGTAGACAAGGTGTGGTCAGCTCTGACCGACCCGGTTCAACTGGATAACTGGTTTAGCAGACAAAGCGCCGTCGTGCCCGGAGTCGGCGGTACGATGCGGCATTCCTGGGGTGACCCGAATATTGAGGAGTGCACCATTGAGATCTGGGAACCCAATGCACACCTGAGAGTAGTTGAAACAACACCATTTGGTGTTACGTTCCAGCCGACGGATGGCCCCAGCAAGCAGCGAAAGATCGACTACACGCTTGAAGCCACGGGCAATAATCAGACGACCATGACAATGGTGCACAGCGGGTTTGGAACCACGCCGGAATGGCAGAAGTTTCAGTCGGCTGTGGCGGGCTGCGAGGTTTTCCAGGCCCAGGCGCTCGGTCATTATGTAACGCTCCACTTCAACGCTCAGAGAACAGTTTCCTGGGCGCGTGTACCTTCGACCAAAAGCTACGGCGAAATGTGGGCCAATCTTACCGGCCCAGGCGGCATTCTGGCCAAAGGCTCAATTGACGGCCTGAGCAAGGGTGACCAGTATTCCCTCCAGACAGTTACAGGAGACGTGTTTGAGGGCGTGGTTCTCTCTCACATCCCGAATAAGCAGTTCGCCGGCACCGTCGTGAACATGAATAATTCGCTGCTCCGGATCGTACTCGATAATCCCGGCGTCCCCGAAGCAGGGATTTGGCTCGCCAGTTGGGGCGCCAGTCCTGCGGCGAACCAGGTATTCGAGTGGCGTTGGGTGCATGCTCTACAGAACGTGTTGGCGCCAGCCGCTTAAGGTCCTTTTTATTGAGGCAAGAGCCACGCGAATTCGCAAGAATCCGTGTGGCTTTGCTATTCGCATTTGTTAGAGGGAGGTTCGCATGAAACGGCAGAGCAACATTACATTGGTATTCTCTATTTTCATGATGATTGGCGGTCTCGGTTCCGCCTTTGGCCAGACGGCATTCATTTCGGACCAGCCGCAGCTTCACGCCATTGAGGAAAAGCTGCGCCGTGGTGAGACGGAAGCCGCGCGCCGTGCTGCGCAGGAATATACAGAAACCCTGGTACAACGCTCCGGCGGCACCCTTGGCGACCATCGTGCGGACGCTGATGCTCTCTCCGGTGGCATGGCTTCTGCCCAGACGACTCCGGAAGACATGGCTCTTGCTGAAGCCTGCGCCGTGTGGGCGATCACCGAGGCTGCGCTTGACCGCCGCGAAGAGGCCCGGTGGCATTGGTACATTGCACAGAATCTGTCTCGCACATTCATTAATAAAAACCTTACCTTTTATGGACGCGGCGGCACCTATCTGATGCGCAACTCGATCCAGCCGGCTGAAACCATGCACGCCAAAATGTACGATGTGCTGGATCCGGTGAGACCTGAGGAGAATTATGGTAGTTCTTTTAAGGAACCGGTGAGGATTCGCGCTGTTTATCCGCGGCTGCCTCAGGATCTTCGCAACCGCGATCGCTTCTCACACGTGGTCTTTATCCAGATCACGGTCAATCCAATTGGAGAAGTCGTACAGCCTACGGTAATGGATGCCGGATTTTATCCAGGGTTGATCTATCGCGCGTTTGAAGCCCTGAAGGAGTGGCGTTACGAACCGGCCCAGTTGAATGGTAAGGCCGTGGGCTTCCGTTACATTGTTCCAGTTGCATTTTCCGATGATCGTCCTTCCATGCCGGTAGCGGAAGATGGCGGCGCGTTTCCTGTATTTACGGTGACTCCTATCGAGCACGCGCTTGACAATGTTTCCAGCCTGGCGATCGACCATAAAAACATGATCTATGTT
>DATBVH010000378.1:0-3666 GCA_036515395.1 Candidatus Angelobacter sp. | reverse complement strand
TAGTGGCCCTTGTTTGACTTTTCTGATCCGTGTAAATCAGCGTTATCAGCGGTAAGGTTTTGGGTTTTGCCCAGTTTTCCTCAGCTTCTTTCCCCAGCCTCTCTCAAAAAGCGCTCCCGGTCTCCCCAGATGGCCTCAATTTAGCGTAGGCTTATCTGTTGGAGGTTGCTTAAGAGAATGGCTCTTCCCGTAACCTTGCCGGACGTTGCCGATCAGACAAAAGACATTAAAAACGCAGGCAATATTGATCAGCTCTGCATCAACACCATCCGCACTCTTGCCATGGATGCGGTACAGCAGGCCAATTCCGGCCATCCGGGAACGCCTATGGCTCTGGCGCCTGTGGCTTATGTCCTTTGGCAGCGCTTTCTCCGCTATGATCCTGAAGATCCCATCTGGCCCAACCGTGACCGCTTTGTCCTTTCCAATGGACACGCCTCCATGCTGCTTTATGGGCTGCTGCATCTTGCCGGCGTAAAGGCCGTCAATCCGAAATATGAAACGCTGGGCGAACCTGCCGTTTCCCTGGATGACATTAAGCATTTCCGCCAGTTGGACAGTAAATGCCCGGGGCATCCGGAATATCGGTTAACGTCAGGAATCGAAACAACTACTGGCCCGCTGGGCCAGGGCGTCGCAAACAGCGTAGGCATGGCAATTGCCGCCAAATGGCAGGCCGCACATTTCAACCAGCCGGATGTTGAGCTATTCAATTACAACGTCTACGCCATCTGTGGCGACGGAGACATGATGGAAGGCGTCTCCAGTGAAGCGGCTTCGCTCGCGGGGCACCTTAAGCTCAGCAATCTCTGCTGGATCTATGACAACAACAACATCACGATCGAAGGCAAAACCAAGCTGGCATTTAGTGAAGATATTGCCTCCCGTTTTATGGGATATGGCTGGAACGTCACGCGCGTCGGCGATGCCAATGATTTGGAGTTGCTGACCCGAGCTCTCAATGTTTTCCAAAAGAGCCAGGACCGCCCGACGTTCATTGTTGTCGATAGCCACATCGCTTACGGCGCTCCTAAAAAGCAGGACACTAAGGAAGCCCACGGCGAGCCTTTGGGTGAGGAGGAGATTCGCGGTGCAAAACGTGCTTACGGCTGGCCGGAAGACGCAAAGTTCCTGGTGCCTGATGGAGTCCGTGAACACTTTGCTGACGTCATGGGCAAGCGCGGCCATGATCTTCGCACCGCATGGGAAGCAACGTTCGCGCAATATAAGAAGACGTCGCCTGCACTCGCTGACCAAGTCACGCGCATGCAGCATCGTCAGCTTCCTGAAGGCTGGGATAAAAACCTGCCGGTCTTCCCTGCCGATCCCAAAGGCATAGCCAGTCGAGACTCATCAGCCAAAGTCCTGAACGTGATTGCGCAAAACGTGCCCTGGCTGATTGGCGGATCAGCCGATCTTGCGCCCTCAACCAAAACGCGTCTTACCTTTGATGGCGCAGACGATTTTGAAGCCGGTAATTACGATGGCCGCAACTTTCATTTCGGTATCCGCGAGCACGCCATGTGCTCCATTCTGAACGGACTATCACTCAGTAAAATTCGTCCGTACGGCTCCGGGTTCCTGATCTTTAGCGATTATTCGCGCCCGCCCATGCGTCTTGCGGCGATCATGGAAATTCCTGTCATCTATGTCTTTACCCATGACTCCATTGGCGTGGGTGAAGACGGCCCCACGCATCAGCCTATTGAGCAACTCGCGTCACTCCGCGCGATGCACGGGTTTATTACGCTTCGTCCGGCCGATGCCAATGAAGTCACTGAAGCATGGCGAGTCATCATGCAGCTCAGGCATGAACCGGCAGCGTTGGTGCTCTCGCGCCAGCCATTGCCCACTATCGATCGCAGCAAATATGCTTCCCCGGCAGGCGTGGCCAAAGGCGCGTACATCTTGGCCGATGCTCCTGACAGGAAGCCCGAGCTGATCCTGATGGCCACGGGTAGCGAGGTTTCTCTATGTGTTTCGGCATATGAGACCCTGAGCGCGGAAGGCCGTAAAGTGCGGGTCGTGAGCATGCCTTCGTGGGAGATCTTTGAGAAGCAGTCCGCGGAATACCGTGAGAGCGTGTTGCCGCAGAGTGTTACCGCCAGAATTTCCGTCGAACAGGCATCAACATTCGGCTGGTCGCAATATGTTGGCCGTGAGGGAAAAAGTATCGGCATGAAGACATTTGGCGCTTCCGCTCCGCTCAAAGAACTACAGAAGAGATTTGGGTTTACTCCGGACGCGGTGCTGGCGGCCGCACGAGAACTGCTGCCGAAAAAATCATGAAGATCACCATCGGTTCTGACCATGCCGGCTTTGCGCTGAAGAGAGCGCTGATCGACCATCTTCAAAAAAGCGGCCATCAGTTGACCGATGTGGGGACTGACAGCACTGCGCCAGTGGATTATCCTGATTATGCTGAAGCTGTTGCGCGTGGAGTGTTGCAGGGCGGAACTGAACGCGGCATTCTCATCTGCGGCAGCGGAGTGGGCGCATCGGTGGCAGCAAACAAAATTCCCGGCATACGCGCCGGCCTTTGCCATGACTCATATTCCGCGCATCAAGGTGTAGAGCACGATAATCTAAACATATTGGTGCTGGGCGCGCGTGTGGTGGCTGACGAGCTGGCAAAAGATCTATGCACGATTTTTCTGAATGCCCGGTTTACCGGTGAAGATCGCCACCAGCGCCGCCTGGCAAAGATACAGGCAATAGAAGAGCGCTACTCGATTGACTCGGTCGTCGTTCAGTCGGTTATCAAGGAGAAGATTTCATGAACCCCGTTACTACCCCAGAACAACAAAATCAAAGCAGCACAAGTACAAAAAATCCACTCCTGGAATTGCAGAAGCAAGGCCAGTCTGTATGGCTGGATTACATACGGCGTGACCTGATCACCAGCGGCGAACTGAAGCGCTTGATTGATGAAGACGGCCTCCGCGGCATCACCTCAAATCCCTCTATCTTTGAAAAAGCGATTGCGGGGAGCACTGACTATGCCGGCTTCCTCGATCAGCTGCGCGCCCAGGGCTTGCACAGCGGCGAGATGTACGAACGCATCGCGGTTCGCGACATACAGGATTCCGCCGACCTGATGTTTCCGGTGTACAAAGCCACCAATAAACGCGATGGCTACGTGAGTCTTGAAGTTTCTCCCACGCTGGCGCGCGATACCAAAGGGACCATTGAAGAAGCGCGCCGTCTATGGAAGACCGTTGCCCGTCCCAACATCATGATTAAAGTTCCGGGAACGCCTGAAGGCGCGCCCGCAGTGCGCCAGTTGATCAGCGAAGGCATTAACATCAACATCACCTTGCTGTTCGCGCAGGAAGCTTACGTGAAAGTCGCCGAAGCCTACATGGAAGGACTAGAAGCAGCGCAGAAAGCGGGCATCGACATTAGCGGAATCGCCAGCGTAGCAAGCTTCTTTGTCTCCCGCATTGATACCCTGGTTGATTCGATGATTGACGAGCGTTTGAAAACAGCACAGCCGCAGGATCAGGAGCTGCTGCGCTCGCTGAAAGGCAAGGTCGCTATCGCCAATGCCAAGCAGGCGTACCGCAATTATCAGCAAATGATTGCCGGCCCGCGCTGGAAGGCTCTTGCCGCCAAAGGCGCACAAGTCCAACGCCTGCTCTGGGCCAGCACCAGCACCAAAAATCC
>DATBVH010000377.1:0-4219 GCA_036515395.1 Candidatus Angelobacter sp. | reverse complement strand
GGCCTTGATCAGGCCGGGGCAGAACGCCGGCCTGACAGCTTTCGTCTCAAAGAGAGACGCATTTTATGCCTGTTTTAAGGCCACGCTTCCAAGTCGAAAAAAATTTAGGCGAATAGAGCTGGAAACTACAAATTTTGTCAGAGACCCTAACCTCTTGATTACCAAAGTCTCTGCTTGCAAATGGCCAAGGGTTCTGTAAATTTATGAGAATTCAGGTAAATAGCTGGGTACAGATGCGGCAGCTCTGGTTTAGAATTTGCCATCTAATGCCGATGTTGTATGTGTCTGACATCTGCACGCAAAACAGGACCCGATGAGCGCTAAAAAGATTTTAATCACTTCGTCGATTTTCCTGATGGCGCTAGCCGCCACAGTGCCGGCTTCTGCCGCCAGCCGCTATACCACGCGTTACAGGCATCACCGCGGACACGTACGCCGCGTGGCCTGGAACCCTGTCCTGCGCGGCTCTATGGATTCCATGGTCCGCCAGAACGAAGAAATTGACCGCCTGCAGCTTCCGCGAATCGCGGACAATGAACAGCTCCTTGAACTGGAACGCACGCAGGAATTGGTGCCGATCCCGGAAACTCGCGCATTGCGCGTGAATCCGTCTCTGCAGGCCGACAAAAGATATTGCCGCCCATGGTGCAATCAGTTTCTGCAGGACATGAGCGAAGCTTATTACAAAGAATTCCGCATCCCGATGCAGGTAACTTCTGCCGTGCGCACCATGGAACAACAGCAGAAACTACGCCGCCACAATGGCAATGCGGCCCCGGAAGTGGGCGAGCATGCTTCATCCCATCTTGCCGGTATTACCTTTGATTTGGCCAAGCGCGGTTTAACACGCGCCCAGCACGCGTGGATTGAAGAATACCTCAAGAATATGCGCGACCAGGGATTGGTGGAAGCTGCGGAAGAGCGCCGTCAAGCGTGTTTCCATGTGATGGTTTCAGATCGTTATACCGAATGGCGTGAGGCGAACCAGCTGGCTGATAAAATTGCCAGAGAATGAACCTAAAAAGGTCACTGATCTGTCTTTCCCTGCTTTCAAGCTTCGCGCTCGCACAACATCCCGCTCCACATAAGAAAACCGCCAGGGCCGCTGCAACGCGGCCCAAAGCCGATCCTGCCCTGGCTATCCATCAATCTGCCCTGATTGTGGATACGCATGCGGACACGCCTCAGCGCTTTCTGGATGAAAACTTCGATCTCGGACAGAACACCCCTGTAACCGAAGGCCATATCGATCTGGACAAGATCAAGCAGGGCAATTTAGGCGCGGAGTTCTTTTCGATATGGGTCGAGCCGGAATTTAAAGGCCATTACGCACAGCGAGCCATAGACCTGATTGACAGCGTCTACCAGCAGGCGGCGCGGCATCCGGACAAGATGACCATGGCATTCACGGCCGATGATATTGCCCGCGCCCACGATCAGCACAAATTCGCGGCGCTGATGGGCATTGAAGGCGGCCATGCCATTGAGAATGATATGCGCCTGCTGCGGGACTTTTACCGTCTCGGCGTCCGCTACATGACGCTGACGTGGTCCAACACCAACGAGTGGGCAGACTCTTCCGGCGATATCCAGAATCCCAACGTCAAGCACCACAATGGCATGACGGACTTTGGCAAAGATGTCGTACGCGAAATGAACCGGCTGGGCATGATCGTGGATATCTCCCATGTTTCCGATGCCACGTTCTATCAGGCGCTGCTGGTCAGCCAGGCGCCGGTGATCGCGTCGCATTCTTCGTCCCGGGAGCTTACCAATCAGCCACGTAACATGACCGATGACATGCTTCGGGCCATGACCAACAATGGCGGCGTGGTAATGGTAAATTTCTATTCTGCTTTTATCGATGAGAATTACCGCAAGGCGTCTTCCGATCCGGAGAAAATCAAGCAGCGCGACGCCGAAGTGGAAACTTATAAGAAGGCGCATCCGCATCTTGATGGCAGCCCGGTAACGTACGATGAAACCGCCGGGATTGGGAAGAAGTGGGCCGCGCAGTTCCCGCGTCCGCCGCTGAAGTCGTTGATCGATCACATAGACCACGTCGCCAAAGTCGCTGGCATAGACCATGTGGGTCTGGGATCGGATTTTGATGGCGTTACTTCTCTGCCGGAAGGGGTCGATTCTGTCGCGGATTTACCGAAAATCACTCAGGCACTGTACCAACGTGGCTATACGCGCGAGCAGATCCTCAAAATCCTGGGCGGAAACTTTATGCGTGTGATGCGGGAAGTGGAAGCCACTGCAAAACGGCTCCAGAATGAAAGCAAAGAGTCTGACGCGCTGAGCTTTGAAGATATCGAGCTGATGTTGGGAAATCGGGTGAACTCAGCACAGCTAATGGATCGCATCAGGCAGCATGGCGTAAGCTTTGATCTGACCACGGAACGACTGACACGGCTTAAAGCTGAAAAGATGGATAATTCAGCGCTGGATGCGATGGTGAAAGCGAAAAAGAAGTAGAGACGCAGCATGCATACTACGTCTCTACCAAAGACTTACAAATTTTGACTCTCTAAACTTTCCCTTGGATTACTGCTTCCCGCCAGCCTTTCTGATGTAGATATTGCCATTGAAATTCTTGAACTGGATCTCCTGGCCGCCGCCGTTGATGGTACCGCGGACATTTTTATCAATCTTCACTTTGTATTTTCCGCCTTTGCCGCGATTGTCTTCCACGGTTTGCTGCGGAGCATTCGGCTGCACTTTAACGTCAAAGTCGCTGTAAACCTCGCCATTATCGGTGCGAAGGCTCACATTGGCCTTTAGATCGGCGGGGAATGTAACGTCGATGTCGCCATTGAGTGAGCTGAAAGCCATGGGCTTCTGCGGATCAACGCGATTCAACGTTGCTACCACATGACCGTTCAGCGCGTGCGCCACCACGCTGCCACCAATATTTTTCAGATCCACTTCGCCATTCACATTGTTGATATCCAGATCGCCGTCAACTCCGCTCACCACAATGTTGCCGTCGTTCACGGAATGCAGGGAAAGCGAGGTATGGGTTGGCACAGTAATCGTCAGATCGATAGTGCGCTGATAGGAATCTGTGCTCACCCGTACGTTGTTATTTTCCGCTTCAATGTTCAAGCCAGTGGACGTCATGGGAATACGCTTCATGCCTTCAGCACGTCCGCCAGTATGGGCCTCATCGCCTCTTGATCTTGCTTCCACCACCACCTCTTTTACATCTGCGCCTTTTACGGTAATGCTGCCGCTCACAAGGTGAGCACGAAGGGTTACTGGCCGCGAAGGATCGGTAAGCGGAACGGTAACCCTGTTGTCATTCTGCGCCCACATTGGCTGTGCGACTGCAAACAAGGCTGCTGCTGCGATGGAAATGTATTTAGACTTAAAGTAATAGTTCATATATGTAGTTTTCCTTGGTTTTTCATGGCGCTTACTCATGGCGTTCAAGAACGCGTATGTCGCCGTTCAAATTTTCTGCCTTGATTTCTGGCCCGCCGGAGCCGACGCGGCCTCCGGTAAATTTGTCTGACCGAAACACAAACTTAGTGCCACGGCGCTCAGTGCTCACGGGTTGGGCCGGCAACGACGTCATTTCAAAGTCGCTATAAACCGCCCCGTTCATGGTCTTAAAGCGGAAGTCGCCGGACAATCCGCGCACAAAATAAAGCTCCACATTGCCATTAATAGTGGCGAAGTCAGATTTCTCGCGCGGGTTTTCCCTGAACGAAACCTTCACGGGGCCGTTGACAGTCTTGGCCACTCCGGAGCCGGCCATATTCTTCATATCAATGCCGCCATTCACGTTGTGGACGGAAAAGTCGCCGGTGACATCCTGCACGCTGACATGGCCCGAGTTGACTGTCTTCAATTTCACTTCAATGTTCCGCGGCACCAGAAGCTGGAAATCCATTTTCACTTTGTAGCCGCGATCGCCATGCCAGTTGGTGCATCCATCATTGCCGTTCTCACACTTGCAGCGGAAAGGCCCGTTCACGTAAAGCTTTAAGAAATCCGGCTGGTCAGTGATATCGAGCGTGACCTCTTTCTTGGCGGCATCCATGCGATCTTTAGACTCAGCCGAGATCGTCTTATTGACCACCAGCTGAACCTGGTCGCTCTGGCCCCCTGTCACTTCAATGGAGCCAAAAACGTTGTCGATCTCCAGAATTTTGTGGGCCGCAGTGAGATTGAATGTCTTGCGAATCGTTTCTTTCTCCTCCAGGCGCAT
>DATBVH010000376.1:0-4549 GCA_036515395.1 Candidatus Angelobacter sp. | reverse complement strand
TGGCCAGCACCTGCCGCGCTGAATACTTTCCGTAGCCGATTCCCGCCAGCAGGTCCTGCCCACCGCCCAGGCCATATTCCTTGGCGATGGCCTCCATTGTCTTGTCGTTAAAATCTTTCAACGCCAGGCGATATTTGCGCGCCTGCTTCTCCAGCAGCTTCTTGCCGATCTCAATTGCTCGCTCGCGCTGATGGATATTGAGCCAGTGGCGTATCTTGTTGCGCGCCCGCGTGGACTTGGCGAAGCCCAGCCAGTCTCGACTGGGATTGTGCCCCGGCTGCGTCATGATCTCCACCACGTCGCCATTGCGTAGTTTGTTTCGCAGCGGAACAATGCGCCCGTTCACCTTGGCGCCGACGCACGAATGTCCCACCTCGGTGTGAATGGCGTAGGCAAAGTCAATTGCGCTGGCGTCGCGCGGCAGGATCACCACTTTGCCCATGGGTGTGAAGCAGTAAACCTCTTCCGGATAGAGATCGACCTTGAGCGTGGAAAGAAATTCATTGGGATCTTTTACATCCTGCTGCCATTCAACAACCTGCCGCAGCCATGCCAGCCGCTGCTCGTCTTTGGCGCTGACCGGGCTTCCGTCTTTATATTTCCAGTGAGCGGCAATGCCTTCTTCCGCCATCTTGTGCATCTCTTCCGTGCGGATCTGCACTTCAAACTGGTGGCCATCTTCCGTGATAACAGTGGTATGCAGTGACTGGTACAGATTCGGACGCGGCATGGCAATGAAATCTTTAATGCGTCCCGGCACTGGCCGCCACATCTGATGGATCGCACCCAGCACCGTGTAGCAATCCTTCACTGATTTGGTAATAATGCGCACTGCAAGCAGGTCATAAACCTGATCCACGGTGATGCGCTGTCGCAAAAGCTTCTGGTGAATGCTGTAAAGGCGCTTGATCCGGCTATCAACTTTGGCATCAACACCGTTTTCCGTCAGCTTCTGTTGCAGTACCTTCACCAGCTTCGCCAGAAAAGCTTCACCGGCTTTGCGCCTCTGCTCCACCGCGGTCCGCACCTGGTCATAGCCAATGGGATCAACATAGCGGAATGAAAGATCTTCCAGCTCACCGCGCACTTTGCCCATGCCCAGCCGATGCGCCAACGGAGCGTAAATTTCCAGCGTCTCTTTTGCCACCTGCTGCCGGCGTTCTTCCGGCAAATGCTTCAGCGTGCGCATATTGTGCAGCCGGTCCGCCAACTTTATGAGCACCACGCGGATATCATCCACCATGGCCAGAACCATCTTGCGCACGTTTTCCGCCTGGCGCTCTTCGCGGCTGGCCAGATTAATCTTGTCGATTTTGGTAACGCCCTCAACAATGTGGACAACCTGATCGCCAAATTCGCGGCGGATGTCTTCATGCGTTACCGGCGTGTCTTCAATGGCGTCATGCAGCAGCCCGGCGGAGATGGCTGTGGAATCCAGCTTCATGTCCGCCAGTACCAATGAAACTTCCAGCGGGTGAATTAAATATGGCTCTCCGGAAGCGCGGGTCTGTCCCTGGTGATGTTTGAGAGAGAAATCATAGGCCTTGCGGATGATTTCCAGATCGTCTGTAGGGCGGTTTTCGGCGACCTTGGCCAGTAACTGCTGGAACCTGGCATTCAGCAGCTTCAGCTCTTTTTGCGAAGCGGGCTGCGGGTTTGTCGCCATGTTCAATTATAGCGTGAGAACATGCGGTTTTCCGTAGGCCGTGAAGACCAGCTTCGGATCCTCGACTGCTCTAAGCCAATCAATGCCAGATGTACGCAAGAAGCATTGTCTTTGTCGTTCTGGTTTTGTGGTCAATTGACAGGAGGATGGGATGCCACTTCGCTTGCTGGTAGGTTCGCTGGTACTCGGTTCGATCGCTCTGATAAGAGGTTTCATGCCCACTCCAGCCGCACAGGCAGATGAGAAGCTATCAGTCCCAAAGTGGGAATATAAGGCACTCAGGCTGGAAGCAAGCCAATGTGTGTACGAGAACCAGATCGCAACTGCGCTGAACACTGCTGGGCAGGACGGATGGGAACTGGTCGGTTATGAGCGATTGGCAGGAATTCCCAATGATGCGAGCGGCACGCTTCTCATTCGGCCTGCCGCGACTGGCCAGGGGCGCGAGCATACCCCGCAGACAGTCGACTCTTTTCAAGGAACGATCTCGATGAAGATGCCGCAGACGCCGGGAGCATGCAGGTTTCTGTTCAAGCGCCAGGCGCCAACCAGCCGTGGCGCGCAGTAGAGGTAAGACTTGTGTAGTCTAAACTTTCTTAAGCGTCACCTGGCCCGTGTTGCCATTGCACGGGCCGCCTGTGATAGCAAAGCTGCCGCCGAACTGCAGGCCTGTCCCATCGATGGTTGAACCGGTGAAACTAATTGTGTTCCCCGCAACATTGGTGGCCATGGTAAAGGCTGCAAGAAAGCCGGGTTGAGCCCCGCTGGTCATTGTGGCTGTAGTGAATCCTCCGCAGCCTGCGGTGTTGGTGAACGTGGCTGTGCCGGTCAGTGGCAGGCTGGTATCCGCATTGGGGAGCCCGGGTGGCCCAAAAGTCACCGTGACTCCAACCAGGCCGCCGGTTGTAAGGAATGAACCTGTAAATGGCCCCGTCAGTAAGCGTGAAACGAAGATCGATCCGTGATCGCCGGCAAGGCAGCCACCAGTAATCGTGTAGCTGGGCCTGCCACTAAAGAAATTATTGCCGTCAGTGCTGATCGTAGCAGTCATGTTGATCGTCTGGCCGTTGATGGCGACGCTGGTCAGCGCAAGCTGCCCCTGCGGGCTCAGGGTTCCAGTGAAGGCTCCTGCGCTCCCAGCAGGAAAACAAGTATTTGTGGAACCAACTGAAGTAACGCCAAAGTTGGCAGTGACGTGGCCGCTCGTATCGGTCTGTATTGGTCCGCCAAACGTAAAGATGTTAGTCCCTGAGTTCTGCGAGCCAGCAATAAAGCTATAGCTGCCGTTGAGGGTGGGCGAATTGCCGCCAGGGTTGGTCATGTTGGTACTACCACACCCAACAATCGCGGGAACTAATAGATAGGAAAGAAACCGCACTACTAATTTCATAGAGTCTCCTTGCGGCAGCTTCTCGGGAAAGTATAGGGAAGATAGGAATACGTTGTAAAGGATCTCGATCCGAGAGGAACCAGGAGGTATCGGATCGAATGGCAATGACCCAAGTCAGGTTGCTTCAGCTTCGATTTGCGGCAGAGGGACTCGCTCCTCCCATGTGTTTACCAGTCCGAAGGTCTACTTCAAACGGTACTTCCTTGTCCGTCATCGCGTCCCATCCATGACCCAGAAGCTTGCCTCCATCAATGGCAGTGATGGTCAGCCCTTCCCACGTGAGCCGCTCTGTGGTCCACGCAATCCCTGAACCGCCGAACGCTGTAATCGATGTGAACCCGAGAAAGAGCAGCAAGCTATGCTGCGAGACCACGCGCAGATCTACGACCGGCTTCTGGTCCACCTGCAGCCACTCAGCAGGGCTGGAAGCTTTTACCACGTAGGCATAACCGCCCACCACCATACAGAACCGCTCGGGATTGGGCGTCGAACAAACCTGATTCACCACCTGATCGGAGTCAAAACCCAGAGCAAAGAATCCCACCCATGCCGGCCCCTGCTCCGGAGTAACACGCACGTAAGCGCCGCTGCGGTCGCCTTCCTCCAGTTCCACAGGATAGTGGTATAGCTTCTCTATAGGATGAACGGGCGGAGCAGCTTCAAGGATTCTGACTTCATAGCTGCGCGGAAAGGTGAAGTCAAAGCGGAAATGCTGTTTCATGCCCGATGTTCAAAAGCCTGTAAGAATTCATCTGCGCGTTCACGCACGCTCTTCACATGCACCGGCAAATCCAGTTTGCTGCCGTCTTCAATTACCGGAATAAGTTTGTTGAAGTCCGGCCCCGAGTGCGAGCCAATCAGCATGATCCGCACCGGATGAAACAGGTCTTTACCTTTAGCGCCAGTCTCTGCCTTGATTTCATCCATGATCGACTTAAACCGCTCCGGCGTTAGCGGCGACTCGTTCACCGCACGCTTCGCAAACGCCTGCACCACGGCCCTTGCTTTGTCACTGGAAAAGACTTCAGCATTCTCCGGCAATGCCAAGGCCGCCTTGGCGTCATGGTTGAAGATGATCTTTGCCTTTTCCGGGAGCTGGTCCAATTGATCAACATATGGCACAAGCAGATCAATCAGGCCGTTCGCCCATCCGCTCACGTTGCCGTTGGCGCTGGCGGGCAACAGGCCCGCGCGCTGTAAAGCTTCTGTACCCATCTGGTGAATGCGCTCCGGCGGGCTCTGCTTGATGTAATGGCGATTCAACCAGTGGAGCTTTTCCGTGTCGAACACCGCCGGAGATGGCGTGACCCGCTCCAGCGAAAATTCTTTGATCAGTTCTTCCTTGGGGAAAATTTCTTTGTCGCCGCCGCTCGGCGCCCAGCCCAGCAGCGCCAGATAATTCATCAGCGCCTCCGGCAGAACACCCATTTCGCGGAAGCTCGCCACCGATGTCGCTCCGTGCCGCTTGGACAATCTCTCGCGGTCAGGTCCCA
>DATBVH010000375.1:0-4251 GCA_036515395.1 Candidatus Angelobacter sp. | reverse complement strand
AAGCACAGCCCACATGGTCCAGATGGCCGGCCTGGCTGCCGTAACGGGCCCACAGGATTGCGTTGAGAAAATGAAAAAAGATTACGTCCAGCTGCGCGACCTCACGCTGGGCCACCTGAGCCTGATTCCCGGCGTGACCTGCGTAAAACCGGAAGGGGCGTTTTATGTCTATCCGAATGTCTCGGCCTATTTTGGCAAATCCGGAATCATGTCAGGCGCTGATGTAGCCAAGCGGCTGCTCCATGAAGCCCACGTTGTTACCGTTCCGGGCGAGGCCTTTGGCACTCGCGAACATATTCGCTTGTCATATGCGACTTCACCCACGGAGATTGAGCGTGGCATGGAGCGTATGCAGGAGTGGTTCGGAAAGCTCTAAGCTTTGTTCGGTAGGCTGAATACAAATGGGCGCAGCGATCCTGGCATGGCTGAAAAAGGCCCGTTTGCTCACGACGTCCGAGCTGCTGCTGGACAACGCTTAGTCGATTTTCCGAGTCTAAGAATTTCTAGGTTCCTGACAGCACGGCCACAAATACTCGCATGCCTGATCTTTATCCGTTACTTCTGCAACCGGAATTTCACGAGCGCGTCTGGGGTACTCGCGACCTCTCCCCGTTTTATGCCCGCGAAGTTACGGGCGGTCCGATCGGCGAGGCATGGCTTACGGGCGACAAATGCACGGTTGCCAACGGCCCGCTTGCTGGGCGGGCTCTGGCCGATTTGGCAAAAGAATTTGGCAAACGCTTTCTGGGCGATGCAGCCGGGAACGCCGCCCGCTTTCCGCTCCTGATCAAATTTCTCTTTCCCACTGAAAAGCTTTCCGTGCAGGTGCATCCGGATGATGACGGCGCCGCCAAGGTCGGCCAGCCCTGCGGCAAGACCGAATGCTGGTACGTGCTGCGTGCCGAGCCCGGAGCGCAGATAGGTCTCGGATTGAAGCCAGGCACCAGCAAGGCCGAGGTGGAAATTGCAATCCGCGAAAACCGCATGGAACATCTGCTGAACTGGATAGATGTCCATGAAGGCAACATGATCTATGTGGATGCCGGCACTGTTCATGCTATTGGCGGAGGAGCGGTCATCGTGGAGACACAGCAGAATTCCGACACCACCTACCGGCTCTATGATTATGGCCGTCCGCGCGAGTTGCATATTGAGGACGGCTTGCGTGCCACTAAAGAACAGACGCATGCCGGAAAAGCCATTGCAGGCCATCGACAAATGGAGCAGGGCAAGGAGCAGGTCAATCTTGTGACCTCGCCATGTTTCATCGTTGACCATTTCAAGATGAAGCGACCGTGGGAGTTCCGGCGGCCGCAGCACGCCAAAACCAGCGTATGGTGCGTGGTAGCTACCAGAGGATGCGGCGTGATTGAAAGTGACGGTGCAGCGCCAGTAACCTTTACCAGCGGAGAAACCGTCGTGATCCCCGCCGCAGTAGAAAAGTTTTTATTAAAGCCGCAGTGGGAGCTGGAATTTCTTTGTGCGTCGCTTCCAGGAGAAAAAGTTGAACAACCAGCCACTGTATTATTGGAACAGAGCTTCTCAACGCTGCAGCGCTGAGTGAGCAAGCTATTTTCGTGGCATGTTGAAAATGTCGGGCTACTGCCCTGTGGGTGCGTGTGAGCAAACAGCCATTTTATCCAGTGATTCTCGCGGGCGGCAGCGGCACGCGCTTCTGGCCGCGAAGCCGTCGTAAGCAAGCCAAGCAGGTGCTGGCGCTCGATGGCAAACAGACGATGATTCAGAAAACCATGGAGCGCCTGCTGCCGCTGGGTACAGAGAAAGACTTCTGGGTCATTACCAATGAGTTTCTGGCGGAAGAAATTCAGCGTCAGCTTCCGGTAATTCCTCCGCGCCAGGTTGTGACGGAGCCTGAGGCTCGCAACACGGCGCCTGCCATCGGGTTAGCGGCGTTTCTGCTGGAGAGAATCGCTCCTAAGGCGATTATCGGCATGTTTCCGGCAGATCATGTGATCGGCGACGAAAAGAAATTCCGCAAGGTCCTGCAGCGTGCCATTGATCTTGCTTCTCATGAAGACCACATTGTGGTGATGGGAGTGCAACCTGCGCGTGCGGAAACCGGCTATGGCTACATTGAGACGGGAGAGAAGCTTGAGTCAGAGTTGTTCCGGGTAAAACGTTTCACTGAAAAGCCAAACCAGCAGCGGGCGGAAGAGTTTATGACTGCCGGAAATTACTACTGGAACAGCGGAATCTTTGTCTGGAGCGCGCGCACGCTCACCCGAGCTTTGCGCGAGCATCTTTCGGAAACAACGCCGTATCTTGAACAGATTGCGGCAGCTTGGGGAACTAAAGATTTCGAGAAGACGTTTGCGCAGCTTTATCCCAAGTGCGAAAACATCAGCATTGATTATGCTGTCCTGGAGCCGCGTTCAGCCAAAGGCGAGCACTCGTCAAACCTTTTCTGTCTACGCGCAGACTTCGGCTGGAATGATCTGGGATCGTGGGCCGCTCTATACGAGCATCATGTGGCCTTGCAGAAGGAAGACGCAGCCAACGTTCTGCACGGCGAAAATGCTTTCGTGCTGAATGCCACCGGCAACTATGTTTATGCGCCTTCCAAATTTATCGCTACAGTCGGGGTCCATAACCTCGTGGTGGTTGAGACGGAAGATGCAATTCTTGTTACAACGCGTGAGCATTCCCAGGACGTAGGAAAAATTGTGAAATACTTGAGTGAGAAGAAATTGACTGAGCTGATCTAGAGAGGATGAATGTCCGCTGAGCAAATAAAGTTTGGCACCGATGGCTGGCGTGGCGTTATTGCCGAGGACTATACCTTTGAAAACGTCCGGCGCGTTGCCGGGGCTATTGCCGCTTACGTTTTAAAGAATGAGGATCCCAGCCGTGGGCTGGTCATCGGCTATGACACGCGCTTTGGATCATGCCGATTCGCTCAGGCCGCAGCTGAAGTCCTGGCCACCGCGGGAATTTCCATCAAGCTTTCAGATGATTACACGCCAACGCCTGCGCTGTCCTATGCGGTGCGGAGCCTAAAGACGGCGGGCGGCATCATGATCACCTCAAGCCATAATCCCTGGGACTGGAATGGCGTGAAGTTCAAGGCCACCTACGGCGGGTCAGCAACGCCGGCGATCATCAAGCAGATTGAAGGATACGTCCGCGAAGGCGCCATGCCAAAGGGCAAAGCGGCGAAAGTGGAAGAAGCAGATTTCAAGACGCCGTACGTTGAAGCGATTTGCAAGTTTGCTGACCTGGACAAGATTGCAAAAGCCAACTTTAAATTTGCCATCGACTGCATGTATGGTGCAGGACGCAACGTGCTGGCGGAAATTTTCCAGAAGCGCGGCATTCAGCATGTGCAGATTCGCAGTGAAGTGAACCCGCTTTTCCCCGGCATCAACCCTGAGCCGATTGAGCCGCATGTGCGCGCGGCGCAGGAGATTGTGGTCAAGGAAAAATGCCATGCGGCCTTCATCACTGATGGCGATGCTGATCGCATAGGAGCGGCGGCGGAAGATGGAGGCTTTGTGGATTCGCACAAAATCTTTTCCATCTTGCTGCAATGGGTGGTAACACGGCATAAAGACTGGCCGGGCGACGTGGCGCGCGCCTTTAACACCACGCGCATGCTGGACCGCATTGCCGCCAGGCATGGACGCAAGCTGATTGAATGCGGCATCGGCTTCAAATACATTTGCGATCTCATGCTGGAAAGGCAGATTGTGATCGGCGGTGAAGAGTCCGGCGGCATCGGCTTCCAGCGCCACCTGCCGGAGCGCGATGGACTGCTCAACGCTCTGCTTTTAGCAAACGTGATGGCCGATGAAGGCAAGAGCCTGGGCCAGTTGGTTGCTGCGCTTCAATCTGAATATGGCCCACATTATTATGCGCGACGCGATTTGCGTATTCCAAATGATGTGAAGGAAGCCGCCATTAGCCGCGCGAGCAGTGGAGAAACGACGACACTGGGGCGCTACAAGGTATTGCGCAAAGAAAATCTTGATGGCATTAAGTTTTTCCTGGATGCTCCCATCAAAGATAAAGGCGCGGACGCATGGGTGCTGCTGCGGTCTTCCGGGACAGAGCCGCTAATGCGTATTTACGTGGAAGCGTCCTCGCCGGAACTGGTACAGGAAATTCTTGAAGAAGCTGTGGCTTTTGTTGACAGTAAAGTCCCGGCAGCAACCCGCTGAGAGACGGTTGCCTGATTCAGCGGGAAAGTTTTTGCAACCCATCAGCTCTCTTCATCACCCAATTGATAGGATG
>DATBVH010000374.1:0-2586 GCA_036515395.1 Candidatus Angelobacter sp. | reverse complement strand
AACGCGGAAACGCTGAACTTGGCGAAGGCCCCGCCCAAAGCTTCTTTCACCACGCGATAGACGCCGCCGCGAGTGAACATGGAACAGCTTTCCACGTAAACCGAGCGCACCGCGAAGGCGAAGAGCATCACGCCCAGAATGAACCAGGGGGCTGACTTGCCGACAGCCTGTTCGGCGATGCCGCCGGCGTAAAAGGCGGACGAGCCCAAATCATTCAATACAATGGCGGCTGCCCGCCAATAAGAGATGAATGTGAGCATGACCGAGGTCGCAACGACAATGCGGACCCGGTTCGAAAGTGGTGGGACAGCTCCTGAGCCTGCTGACATTTTGAAAGTAAACAACGGCCGCTGCCAACAAAAGCGCTTGCCAGCGCTCCATTCGCAAGGCCGATCTAAAAATCCTTAAGTCCGGATTCGACGCCTAATCTTTAATCTTCTTCCAGCATGCTCTGGGCCGTTTTCACGGCCGTTACAATAATTACCGGCACAGCGCCGATCAGCCCTATAAAAAACAGGTACTTGAAGACCGGCAAAAAGTAATGCACCAGGAAGTTCACTCAGGCAATTGTAATCCTCTGTGTTAGAGGAATCAAAGTTACGTCGCCCCCCAGTCCGTAGAACCAGGTTTGTTAAAATCGGTTCTCAGTGCGGAAAATTCCCTCCAGAGCATGGTTGCTAGCGCTGGTTTCAAGCGCGTTGCAGATCCTCGTTTTCCCCAACATAAATCTTTATTTCCTTTGCTGGATTGCAATGGCGCCATTGCTTTATGCGCTTCTGCGGGGGCGCGGTGGGGAAGGCGAGTTGTTCGATTCCGAGGGTAAATCGCTTCGTCCCTTCACTGTATGGCAGGGCTTTTTGATCGGATGGGCCAGCGGCATTGTCTGGTACCTGGGAACTTGCTACTGGGTTTATCCCGTAATGAACGTTTATGGCGGGCTGCCAGGCATTGCGGCCACGCTGATCACAATTGCGTTCTGTATTTACATGGGACTGCATCACGCAGCATTTGCCGCGCTGGTGGTGATGATGGCCAGACGATCGACGACAGGAAATCGCCGACCGCTGCTGCTGGCTCCCGTGTTCTGGACCGCCATTGAGCTTTTTCGCGATCGCGTAATCGGCGATCCGTGGAACCCACTGGGCGGCGCGCAGATCGACAATATTCCATTTGCGCGGATGGCCCAATTCGCGGGCGTTTACGGTCTCTCATTTGCGGTGATGCTGGTGAACTGCGCGTTTGTGGCCGCGATACTGCTTCGTGGGCAACGCCGCAAGAACCTAATGGCTGCTACCGTAGCGGCGACAATAGCCCTGCAAATAGGAGTCTTTGCCAAGCCGGATCCTTTCATCGCAACGCACCAGGCCGTTCTGATGCAGGAAAATGTTCCCCTTCTGGACCAGCGAGAGTGGACCCCAAAATACTTTGACCAGACAGTTTCCGAACTAGTGAAGCAAAGCGTGGAGGCTGTGCCCAAAGACGATAACCCACGGCTTATCATCTGGCCGGAATCGCCTGCGCCGTTCTTCATCGCAGACCCGCGGCTGCAACACTGGCTGGTGGCAATGGCGCAGGACAAGAATTCCTATCTTGTTGTGGGTACGGTGGGTGAAACGCCGGAAGTTAAGGGCAATCAGCAACTGCTTAACGCTGCCCTGGTAATGGACCCACACGGCAACGTCATCGGGCAATATGACAAGATCCATCTGGTGCCCTTTGGCGAATATGTTCCGTTCCAGAACCTGCTGTTTTTTGCCAAAAAGCTCACACGTGAGGTGGGCGATTTTGCCCGCGGCAACCAGCGCAAAGTGTTTGACCTGGGTGGAATCCATGCGGGAGTTTTTATCTGCTATGAATCGGTTTTCCCCGATGAGGTGCGCGAGTTCACCGCCAATGGCGCGCAGGTTTTGATCAATATTTCCGACGATCTCTGGTACGGGGAAACGGGCGCACCGGCACAGCATTTGCAAATGACAAGAATGCGCGCCGTGGAGAACCATCGCTGGATACTGCTGGCCACCAACAACGGCACCACGGCTTCCATTGATCCGCTGGGCCGGGTGGTGAAGCAGGCGCCGCGCAACTTGCGCACCGCGATGGTTGCGCCTTTTTCGCCGCAAACGGAAATGACTTTTTACAGCCGCTACGGCGACGTGTTTGCCTGGGCTTGTGTGGTAATCTCATTGCTGGCGGTGTTTGCGCGCTGGCGCTATCGCGCTGCCACCATGATTGAAGCCCGCTCCGCGTAAAAGTTATGGTCGAAGAATTAGAACGCGAATATACCGCCGTGCGCGATAAAGTGCGCGATCTGCGGAGCTATCTTTGACGCCCCTTCACTCCGCCAACAATTAGCTGAAATCGAAAAGAAGGTCGGCGATCCCAACGTATGGGCTGACCAGGAAAAATCGCAGGTGCTGATGCGCCAGCGCCGTCGCCTGGAAGAATCGCTGGCCATGGATGCCGATTTGGGGCGGCGCGTGGACGATATCCAGGCTTACTTTGACCTGGCGCGCGAAGGCGAAGCTGTGGTGGAAGAGCTTCGCAAAGAGATCGACCAGCTTCGAGAAGTCGCGGACAAACTGGAAA
>DATBVH010000373.1:0-3792 GCA_036515395.1 Candidatus Angelobacter sp. | reverse complement strand
TGCATGAGCCCGCACGTGGCGCTTCTGAAAAACACGCGCCTCCAGTCGATGCCGGCTCCATCTGGGCCGTGCTCCGCGTTCCCACCTTCTGGTGGATCGCCATTTCCGGCGCGCTGGTGAACTTTAACCTGTATTCCATCGGTACATTTTTCCCGGCGTTCTTCAGCCGAATCCATCACATGAGCGTGGCCCGCGCAGGCGTAACCACGGGAATTGTTTATGCCGTCGGCGGCATCCTGGGTGGATCGTGCGCCGGTATCTGGGGCGACCGCATCGTAAAGCGCAACCGCAGCGGACGCATGAAGATTGCTGCCATTGCCGCGCTGCTGGCCGTTCCGCTTTCATATTTTGGAATTCATCAGGGCATCGGATCGATAGCGCTGGCCCTTCCGCTACTCACCCTCGCCTATGGCCTGCTGAATATGTATTACGGCCTGGTCTATGCCTCGATCCAGGACATCGTGGCGCCGTCGCTGCGCGGCACCAGCATGGCAATTTACTTCCTGGTAATGTATGTGATCGGCGCGTCTTGGGGAACACTGATCATCGGCAAGATGAGCGATCTTTTTGCGCTGCACGCCGCGCGCTTAGCCGGCTTTGACAAAATTACCGAACAATTTAAGGCCATCGGCCTGCAACAGGCTTTGCTGTTGATCCCGGTGCTGTCCCTTCTGCTGGCAGGTGTGTTGTGGGCAGGATCAAGGACGATAGGGCGGGATATGGAAAAGCAGCAAAGAGCAGCCTAGGGAAAAACACAAAGGAACACAGAGGTAAAATTTTTTCTCTGTGTTCCTCTGTGCCCTCTGTGGTAAAGCTCTTTCAGCGCAGCTTGATTCCCAAATCCCTTAACTGTGTCTCATTCACCGGAGTCGGTGCATCCACCATCATGTCAATCGCTTTAGCAGTCTTGGGGAATGGGATTACTTCGCGCAGGCTGTCTTCACCCGCCAGGATCATCACAATGCGATCAAGCCCCAGCGCAATCCCGCCGTGTGGAGGCGTGCCATATTCCAGCGCGTCCAGGAAGAAGCCAAAACGCGAGCGCGCTTCATCGTCGGTCATACCCAGCGCAGTAAAGATCTGCTTTTGAATATCCTGGCGATGAATACGAATTGAGCCGGAACCCAACTCCGTTCCGTTCAGCACCACGTCATAGGCCAGCGCGCGCACTGAGCCGGGATCGGATTGCAACTTGTCCATGTCCTGCTCATGGGGCGACGTAAAGGGATGGTGCGCAGCGTTCCAGCGATTTTCTTTGTCGTCATACTCGAACATGGGAAAATCGGTGACCCATAGAAATTTAAAATCGCGCGCGACGTCGCCTGTGCGTTCAAAGGCTTTATGTTTGTCGGCGTACTTGCGCGCCAGTTCCAACCGGGCTTCGCCGCCAGAAGTGTATTGCGCTTTCTGGTTCGCGGCAGACCGGGTTTTTCCTTCCGCGGCAATACCTGCTACTGGGACAACCAGATCGTCCGCGCCGGCCCTGCACAGTTCGCGAATTTTTGCGGCGACCTGTGGCCGCTTCTTTTCCATCTGCGCAAAGTCATACAGCACGCCGACGAAATCTTTGTTCCGTTTGGCCAGCTCTTCAGAAAGAGCGCGCAGCTCTTTCTTCTCGCGGTCTGAAATCTTGCCGACGTTGGGAATCCTGATGCCGACCATGTTCAAGTCGCCGTCAATGCGCAGATCGGCCATGTCTTCATCGGTGAAGGCCGGGCGGATATCGGTCATCGCGGGCAGGCGCATGTCCGGCTTGTCAATCCCGTATTGCCGGATGGCCTGGTCATAACTCATGCGCACGAACGGCGTAGGCAAAGCCAGGCCTGCGGCTTTGAATGCGGCTTTTAAAAAGCTTTCCACCACTTCATACACGCGGTCGGGCTGCGGGAAGCTCATCTCCAGGTCGATCTGGGTGAATTCCGGCTGGCGATCGGCGCGCAGGTCTTCATCGCGGAAGCAGCGCACGATCTGGAAATACTTGTCGAACCCGGAGATCATCAGGATCTGCTTAAAGAGCTGCGGAGACTGCGGCAGCGCGTAAAACTCTCCGGGATGCACGCGGCTCGGCACCAGATAATCGCGCGCGCCTTCCGGCGTGCTGCGCGTCATGAAAGGCGTTTCAATTTCCAAAAAGCCACGCGCAGCCAGGTCCTGGCGGATTGCCAGCGCCACATTGTGGCGCAGCTGAATATTGGCCTGCATGTTCTCGCGCCGCAGATCAATGTAGCGATATTTGAGCCGTACCTCTTCATTGATAGGGCCGGCTTCGCTGGGCAGGAACGGCGGCAGCTTGGATTCATTCAGCAGCTTGAGCTCGTCCACGGTGACTTCAACTTCACCGGTGGCAATGTTCTTGTTGACGGTATCGGCGTCGCGACGGCGCACTTTTCCAATCGCGGCGATCACATACTCTGAGCGCAATGCGCTGGCTTTCTCATGCATGGCGGCGTTCTCGCCTTTATCAAAGACGAGCTGCGTCATTCCGCTACGGTCGCGGACATCAATAAAAATCACGTTGCCCAGATCGCGTCTGCGATTGACCCAGCCCAGCAATATCACTTGCGATCCCGTATGCTCCGGGCGCAGTTCTCCGCACATATGCGTGCGACGAAGATCACCTAAAAAATCAAGCGGCAAAAGAGTTACCTTTCATTATTAAGAAAATCCATCACCAGAAATATTCACTGGTGGCTAAGGCTCTGATTATAAAGGGTCAGAGAGGTTCCCCGCAGATCGCCGATAAAAACACTTGACCATGGAATATATTCCACGGTTGAGAATGCTCTTGTTGAACAACAAGCCAAGAAATGTGTTGACGAAAAACATCGCCCACGGCGCGCTTCGGTCCGGCGAACTGGCGCAACTGACCGGCGTAAGCCGGGACACTCTGCGGCATTACGAGCGGCAGGGTCTTTTGCCGGTAACGCAGCGGTCGAGCAACGGTTATCGGCACTATCCCCCGCAGGCGCTCGACCGTGTGCGATTGATCCGTGCAGCGCTGAGCATTGGTTTCACCATGGAGGAATTGAAGAAAATTCTGCAATCGCGCGATCAAGGTGTGGCGCCGTGCCACCAGGTCCACGCGCTGGCAATGGAAAAAGCGCACGACCTGAAAACACGGATTCGAGAACTGGAGGCCCTGCACGAGGCTTTGCAGAAAGCCATCCGGAGCTGGGCCAAAAAGCTCAAGTCCACTGCGCCAGGGAAGCGCGCTGGCCTGCTGGAGATGTTTGTCGCCAATCACCCTGAGAGCGTCAGGGCAATTTCGCCGCTGATGTCTCCGGGGTTGAAACGAAAACTACAAAGAGATGAGGACAAGAAACGATGAAACGAATTTTTCTGGCAATGACAGGCATTATGGCTATGACGTTTTGCAGTATGGCGCAGCAAACTATGGACAAAGCAGACAAACAGGACAATATGATGGACTGTCCGATGCATGAGCAGCATCAGGCGGCATCTTCCGCGCACGACCATACCAAGAAAGAGATGGAAAAGCGCGGCGATCAGGGAATGGGATTTGCCCAGAACAAGATTACGCATCATTTCCTGTTGCGCAAAGACGGCGGCGCGATCCAGGTGACGGCCAACTCGGCGGACGACACGTCGAGCAAAGACGAGATCCAGATGCACCTGCACCACATTACACATGCCTTCAAGTCCGGGGATTTCAATATTCCGATGTTTGTCCATGACAAGACACCACCTGGAGTCGACACAATGAAGAAATTGAAAGACCAGATCAAATACAAATATGAATCGGCAGAGAGTGGCGGCAGAGTGGTGATTTCG
>DATBVH010000372.1:0-5630 GCA_036515395.1 Candidatus Angelobacter sp. | reverse complement strand
CGCTTGGAACGGCAAGTATCGCGGACTGGGAAACGGTGGGTTCGCCGGATCCATCTTGTATCCCGGACTCGTTACGGCGCTGACTGCGGGTTATGCTGCAGCCAGCACAGACACGGGGCACGCCGGCTCGCCGGTCGATGCCCACTGGGCGCTCGGTCATCCCGATAAAATCGTTGACTTCGGCTGGCGCGCCATACACGAGATGACGGTCAAGGCCAAGAGCATCATCCAGGCGTTTTACGGCGACGCTCCAAAGAAAGCTTATTTCACCGGCTGCTCCAACGGCGGACGCCAGGGGCTGATGGAAGCGCAGCGCTTCCCCGAGGATTACGATGGCATCATCGCCGGTGCACCGGCAAATTACTGGACCAAAGTCTTTGCCACGTTCATCTGGGACATCCAGGCCATGCAGGCGGGGCCCGGGAGCTATATCGGCGCCAATAAGATTCCGGCCATTGCCCATGCGGTTGTAGCGGCCTGTGACGCCAATGATGGCGTGAAAGACGGTGTCCTCAATGATCCGCGCGCATGCCACTTCGATCCCAAAACGCTGCTTTGCCAACAGGGCGACTCCGATAGTTGCCTGACTGCGCCCCAGGCCGCAGCTCTCAAAAAGATTTATGACGGTCCCGTGGACAACGCAGGCAAGCAGATGTTCCCGGGCTTTCTCCCCGGTGGAGAAGACGGTGAGGGCGGATGGGTAACGTGGATTGACATGGGCCCTGACAAGGACCTGCAAACACTTTTTGCGCGCGGGTTTTATACCAACATGATTTCGAGCAAAGGGCCCATTGATTTGAAAACCATCAATCTGGAAACCGCGGTCAAAATGGCCGACGATCAGCAGGGAAAGACCTTCAACGCCATTGACCCTTACCTGAAGCCGTTTGCAGCGCGTGGAGGAAAGCTCATTGTGTATCACGGCTGGAGTGACGCTGCCCTGCCGCCACAAGGCGCCATCAATTATTACAACAGCGTTGAAGACACCATGGGACCTGGCAAGCCTCCGCTGTTCATGCGGCTCTTCATGGCCCCGGGCATGCAGCATTGCGTCGGCGGTCCGGGAGCAAATTCTTTTGGACAATTTGCGCCGGGCGCCGACGCCGATCACGATGTCAATCAGGCGCTGGAGCGCTGGGTGGAAAAGGGAATCGCCCCGGACAAGTTCATCGCCACAAAGTTTGTCGATGATAAGCCCGAGAAGGGCGTGGCCATGACCCGACCGCTCTGCCCTTATCCGGCAGCCGCAACCTATAAAGGCACGGGCGATACGAACGATGCCGCAAACTTTGAATGCACCCATAACGCCGAAATCATCTATACAGCTAAGGACCCAGGGGTAAAAGCCCCGCGTGCTCTCCACGCGCCAGAACCCAAATACTCAAAGAGCGCAAAAAAGCAGGGTATTCAGGGCGTAGTGACGCTTTCCGTGGTCATCGGCACTGACGGCAAGGCGCACGACGTGGAAGTAGTGAAATCGCTGGAGCCATCACTGGATGCCAATGCTATTGAAGCGGTAAAGACCTGGAAGTTTGCGCCCGCCACCAAAGATGGACGACCGGTGGCCGTGGCCATGCGTTTGGAAATCGACTACAAGCTGTAATAAGGCAGAATTCGAGTTTCCCAATCTCCTGATCTTTACCTCGGACACGGGTACGTGCTGCTGGGAGTTCCCGGCGTGCCCGGAATCACCGTGTCAGGCGTACGCGGGCTGCCTGGGATTACGATATCTGGCGCGCCATTCATTCCCGGAATAACTGTGTCGGGCGTTCCCGGTGAACCGGGGATTACCGTATCCGGCGTGCCGGGTATGCCGGGGTCATAGCACATCTTCGGCTTGACCGGTGGTTTGACGATCTGCACAGGAGCATTGCTGGTCTGCTGGTCGTATTGTTGGATTGCCGCTGCGACGCGCGTAGAGTCCAGATAGACAGGCGCAGGCAGAATGATTTCCAGCGGCGTGCCAACTTCTATTTCGGGATCGCCATTGTGTGCCAGCGCGATGAGCACAACAGTTCCCACGGCGGTCGCCACCCCCACTCCAATCATCGCGTTGCGCATTCCGTTGAAAGATGGCAATGGCGGCAACGGCGGAGGAGCCACACTTCCCACAGCAGCCATGGCAGGCACAGGCTGACCATTGCTTGAGCCGGGCAGCGGCGTCAACGCGGCAGTCGTAGTGCCAACAGTTACCGTGCCGGAAATAGAGATCGTATAGCCATTGAAAAAAATCAGGTTTGTGGAGGTGGTGGAAAATTGCAGTGACCGCCGGTCTTTCTTGATAATTTTCTCAACCATGCCCTGAATGTATGCGCCCGGTGGAATCAGCATCTGGTTGCCCACCGTTACTGGAAACGTGATCTGCAGATAAACGTCCCGTCCCGGCTTGACGCGCAATGGCCGCAACAGTCCCAGCGGCAACTTGGTTCCCGCAGGAAGCATAAAAGAATTTGCCGGGTGAGTCTGCGGCTGGCTCGATTGCGGAAGAGAAGAAGCCGGCAAAGCAGCAGGTTGCTGACCAGAAGTCTGCGCGTCGGATCTTTGCGCGGAAGTTTGCGGCGGCGTTACCACTGCGTTCTCTCGTGCCTTGTGTGCCGCAGCTTCATCCTGCAGGACTGACGAATCAATCTCCTGCGCCCAGCCACTGTTGACCACCATCAGCAGCAATGCCGCGATTGCCAGAACCTTCCTTGCCGTCTCGAATGCGGTCTTCCTCAAATATGTCCAACGGATCGAGCTGATCAAATTGCCTGGAGCGTGGTTCGCCATTTTGGCCGCCTTCGTTACCGGGCCAGCGCGCTTCCTCTAGCCGTTCGCCGGCCCACGCCGCTGGGAAGGAGCTGCTTCTCTTTGGCGCATGCTCATTTAACGTCCAGAGAAGCTGAAAGTGAGATGTTGATTTATGAAGATTTGTGGGAGATCGGAAAAGAAGCTTTGAGATGTAATGAAACTAGAAAGGTCTTGTGAGTGAGGAATATGCCTGTTCTATCCAATATTCAGCGCCGGAGGCGCGAAAAGCCTAGGCCATACTTGAGACGAGCGGATGCGAAGCCGAAAGGTGGGTAAGAAACAAAGAAATCCTTCCTTGCTGCCGCAGCCGCGCGCAGCGAAGCGCACACAAATAGACAAACTATCTTCTCCAGTGCAGAATGGTTTCCCTACTCATGAACATCACTACCGACCGCCGTTCATTTCTCGCTTATTTTTCCTCGCTTGGGTTGACATCAACGCTTTTTCCCGGCGTGCTCTGGGCCAAATTGAATGAAGGCCAGCCGTTTGAAGGAAAGCCAAACGAAGCAACCGCCTCTGACGCTCCGCCACAACTGACCAAGGACATGCTGCGTGATGCGGCTGCCGTCGCCGGTCTTGAATTTACTGACGAGCAGTTGGAAAAGATTCTCAAGGGCGTCGCTGAGAACACCGTGAAGCTCCGCGATCTGCGCAAAATCGAGATCGATAACAGCATTGCTCCGCCGCTTTACTTCAATCCGGTGCTTCCGGGGATGAAGATCGACCGCACGCGCCGACCGTTCCGTGCCAGCGCGCCGCCGCGCGTGCAGCGGCCGTCCTCTCTTGAAGAAGTCGCCTTCTGGCCGGTAACCAAGTTGAGCGCGCTGGTCCGCACGCGGCAGGTAACTTCCGTAGAGTTGACTGAGATGTATCTGGCGCGGGCCAAACGCTACAACCCAAAGCTCAAATGTTTTGTGACCATCACCGACGATCTGGCGTTGCGTGAGGCGCGCCAAGCCGATCAGGAAATTGCCGCAGGCAAGTATCGCGGGCCGCTGCACGGCATTCCCTATGGAATTAAAGACCTGTTCGCGGTGAAAGGATATCCGACGACCTGGGGAGCAGCGCCGTTCAAAGACCGCATCATTGATGTGGACGCAACGGTGGTCACACGGCTGCGCGAGGCCGGCGCGGTGCTCATTGGCAAGCTAGCCACCGGAGAATTGGCGCTCGATGACATTTGGTTCGGTGGACAGACGATGAACCCGTGGGATACGTCGATGGGATCGCAAGGCTCGTCCGCTGGTCCGGGATCGGCAACCGCCGGAGGGCTGGTTGGATTTTCCATCGGAACGGAAACGCTGGGCTCCATCCTTGCGCCCTCGGCCATTTGCGGCGTGACTGGGCTGCGTCCCACGTTTGGACGCGTGAGCCGCTACGGAGCGATGGCGCTGAGCTGGAGCATGGACAAGACCGGCCCGATGTGCCGCGCGGTGGAAGACTGCGCGCTGGTGCTCAACGCCATTCAAGGCGCGGATAATCTAGACCTTGCGGCCGTGGACGTGCCTTTTAACTGGGACGCCGCGCTCGATGTTCGCAAGCTGCGTGTCGCATACCTGAAGGCCGCGTTTGAAAATACGCGCCAGACGCCGCAAGTGGAAGCCAATGACCGCGCGGCGCTGGAAAAGATTCGCAGTCTGGGCATCGAAATGGCGGAGTTCAAGCTTCCTGAAAACCCAAAGCTTGATCCGTCGGCAATCCTCAACGCAGAAGGCATTGTGGCGTTGCACGATCCAGTGGACACGCATCCAGACCAGCTTGCTCGTCCGGATCGCATCGCCAGCCAAAATGCTTATCGCCTCTATCCCGCGCCGGATTACGTGAACGCCAATCGCGCACGCATGTTGCTGATGCAGGAGATGGACAAGCTCATGGCGAATATCGATGTCTATCTGCTGCCCTATGACTACGCCGACTACACGCCTAATCCCGTGGCCGACCGCAGCACCGGCATCACTAATCTGACCGGGCACCCGAGCGTGACGCTGCCGCACGGCTTTGATGAAAAGGGCCATCCCACCGGGCTGACGTTTATCGGGAAGCTGTTTGGTGAAGCGCAGATGCTGGCGGTGGCCAAGGCGTATCAGGATTCAACCGGCTGGCATCTCAAACATCCCAAGCTGTGAAAACCCAAGCTCTGAAAACCCAAGCTCTGAAAACCCAAGCTCTGGAAAACCCAAAGCTCTGAGCGGAGGTGATGTCGAGTTACGTCTTCGCCCAGACAGTGGGACCATCTCTCAGAGACCCCGTGCCTATTGGCCATGTTCTGCCATGTCCTTCAGTGGCAAGCGCGCGCATTTTCATCGTGCCTTTAGCTCGGTGAGATTGCTACCATTTGCTTCAAACATATCGATGGGAGCAATAAAGGATGAAAAAGCAACAAAGACAGGCTCGTTCACCCAGGTTCGTTGTGCCGAATAACGAGCAAGCTGTTGTTTTAGTCGGCGCGGAAAAACTCAAAGGCACTCTTCATATGTTGTCACTTACCGGTGGCACGGTCCGCCTGGAAAAGCGATTCGCTTCCGGCACGCTCGCTGACATCGGGCTACAAACTGCTTCCGGCACCTTCTCCGCCGCGATTGAGCTTTTGCCCATGGCCAGAAACAATGCGCAAGCTTTCCGATTCATCGCCATGGGACCTGTAGCGAGAGGCCGATTAAACGACGGCCTGCGCAAAATGCGGGCGCAGGGATTGGCACTAAAGAAAACTCCATTGGACCAATTCCGGAGCCTGGCACGACGCGTGCTCTCTGCTCGCTTGGCAAAATAAATCCTGCATCTTTACTTTGGCGCGGATGCGCCGGCCCTGACATGTGGATGTGACGTGAGGTCAGCTTCCG
>DATBVH010000371.1:0-4080 GCA_036515395.1 Candidatus Angelobacter sp. | reverse complement strand
GGAAATCAGGAGTGGGCCGCGGTAGTAAATCGCGATGGGATTGTGTGTGCCGTGGTTTTCTCAGGACCAGACAGATCTGCCGAGTGGCCAGGAAGCAGGCTAATAGCGGCGGAAAAAGCCAATACCGCGAATGCTCTTAGTGGGCCAAACTTTGCATTTTCCACCGCGAACCTTTTCACGCCGGCTCAGCCCGGACAAAGTCTTTTCAGCCTGGTCGGCAGCGCGCCGCCTAACCCGCAGGCAGCGTTTGCGGGGCCTCCTGACGATTTTGGCAAACCCAACGATCCCATGGTAGGTAAGCCCATAGGCGGCATCATTGTATTTGGCGGCGGACTGGCGCTCTATGACGCAAAGGGAAAAATTGTCGGCGGAATGGGAGTCAGCGGAGATACTTCTTGCGCGGACCACGTTGTTGCCTGGAAGGTCCGCCATGACCTGGGCCTGGACCATGTTCCCTATGGCGTAGCGCCGGGCCAGAATGACAACATGATTCTCGATATTCAGAATGGCGCCAGCGCAAGCGGATTCGGCCATCCTTCCTGCAAGGGCGGCAAGCCGCCGGACGAAATCATCAAGCAATTACCAGAGAAATTTAAGACCCAAGGCAAATAGTCAGATAACGCCAATTTGCGCCAAATGTTGACGGCTTTAGATTCGCGAAAAGCGCCCAGTCAAGTTCCGTGAACTACGCAACCGCGCAGCTCTGCCTTCCATCTCTCTAGCGATGGATATTTCTGTAAATGAAAGTCCCCTGTGATCATCGCTAAAGTCATTCTTGGCTTGCTGCTGGTCTCCCTCGCCCTGCATGACATGTTTCATACACTCTTCCACCCTTCCGGCCGGGGAGCGATCGCCGAATTTGTTTCTTTCAGGACCTGGCGAATGTGGCGTTACATGTTTCCCGCTCGGCATGATCGTCTGAGTTTGGCCGGGCCGATCGCGTTTATTGCTACCGTGTTCGCATGGGGCGCGATGATCATCGCCGGCTTTGCGTTCATTTACAGCCCATTCCTCCTCTCCAGCTTTGTGATGGCCCCTGGACTGGATATAAGAGAGCACGTCACATTTTTTGACGCCGTCAATGTCTCTCTTGGTTCGCTGATTACCGTTGGTGGGGATTTCAACACTAATTCGCGCTGGATTCGTTTGGCCATGGGTTCGGAGGCGGTGTTGGGCTTCGTTCTTCTCACCGCCAGTCTTTCCTGGATACTCTCTATTTATCCGGTGCTGGAGTACCGGCGTTCTGCAGCGCATCGTTTGTCTCTTCTGTACCACGCGCACCGAATCGAGCGGGTGGGAGTCAGTTCAACTCCGGAACAAGAGACGGAACAGCTTGTAATTGCACTGGCTATAGACATTACGAAAATTCGTAATGATCTGGCGCAGTTTCCGATTACCTACTATTTCCACGAAGATGACCCACAGTCGGCCTTCCCCGGTGCACTGCCCCTTGCCATGGATTTCGCGGCACGGGCGACACGCCGGGAGTCGACCGAACCGGTGCGAATCGCCGGCATTGTGCTGCAGGGCGCTATCCACGATTTGCTTTCGCTGGTGGGCAGCTGGTTTCTCAGCATGCCCAATGAGTTGGACGATGAAAAATTGATGCGCGCTCTTGCCGACGATCATTTTAGAGAGGAGCTGCGCAGCCCCTGACAAGCGGCAACTTGCGCCATTACCCGCAAGTCCCTCAATAAAGGACAACTAGAACGTGAGTTGAACGCATCCTTGCCACATATTGCCGAGAGTCCCGGCACATTAGGTCCGAATCTGCAGAGCACCCTTGAGCTGAAAGGCGAAAAAGAGCAGTGCAACTGCGACCAGAAAAGCAAGTTTTAATATTTTCCCGATTTGCCTGCACAGGAACCACTGCGGCTATGGTTTTGCTGGCATTCGTGTTGAGCGGCTGCGGAAAATCCAGCAGTCACGCTTCCGGCGCGCAGCCTCCCGCAACCGAATCCAACTATGCGGCGCAGCCCTACGTGGGCAAGATGGAAGCTGACGACTTTCAATGGGTGCGTCCTGCAAAAGATTACGCCTCCACCCGCTACAGCACGCTTGACCAGATCAACATCGGCAATGCCAAAGACTTGAAAGTTGCCTGGACGTTTTCAACCGGCATGGATCGTGGCCATGAAGCGGCCCCGCTTTATGTGAACGGCACGCTCTACATCATTACGCCATGGCCGAATACTCTGTTTGCTCTCGATGCTAAAACCGGCGCGTTCAAGTGGCAGTACAATCCCAATCCTTCTCCTTCAGCCAAAGGCGTGGCTTGCTGCGATTGGGTCAATCGCGGCGGAGCTTACGCGTTTGGAAATATTTACTACAACACGCTCGATGGGTTTACCGTCGCAGTAGACGCGCAAACCGGCAAGCAAGTTTACAAAACAAAATTGGGAGACATCACCAAGGGCGAGACCATCACCATGGCTCCGTTGGTGGTGAAAGACAAAGTCCTGGTCGGAAACAGCGGCGGCGAATTCGGCGTGCGCGGCTGGCTTACCGCAGTGGACGCACATAGTGGAAAAATCGTCTGGCGCGCGTATTCCACCGGCCCGGATAAAGAAGTGCTGATCGGCCCGCGCTTCAAGCCCTTTTTCAATTCGGATAAAGGCCAGGACCTGGGCGTGAAAACCTGGCCTCCGGACATGTGGAAGATCGGCGGCGGCACCGTGTGGGGTTGGATTTCCTACGATCCTGAAACCAACCTGATCTTCTATGGAACGGCGAACCCCGGCCCCTGGAACTCTGATGAACGTCCCGGAGACAACAAATGGACCGCGGGCATTTTCGCGCGCGATGCTGATACTGGAGACGCAGTCTGGTATTACCAGTACAGCCAGCACGATCTCTACGATTATGACGGCGTGAACGAAAACATTTTGCTTGACCTGCCGATCAACGCTCAGCCGCGCAAAGTAATCGTCCATCCTGACCGCAACGGATATATTTACGTTCTTGACCGCGCGACCGGACAGCCGCTTTCTGCCAGCCCATTTGCTTATATCAACACCAGCACGGGAGTGGACCTTAAGACCGGATTGCTGCAGTACGTGGAAGAGAAAAA
The DNA here is from genome assembly GCA_036515395.1 of Candidatus Angelobacter sp. Taxonomy (GTDB): domain Bacteria; phylum Acidobacteriota; class Terriglobia; order Terriglobales; family Acidobacteriaceae; genus Angelobacter. The sequence continues at coordinate 1,010 of DATBVH010000371.1, read as the reverse complement.
ACCGCGCTTCGGTTCGGTGACGCGCAACATATGCCCCACCGCGCCCGGCGCAAAAGATTGGCAGCCCTCCGCTTTTTCTCCCCGCACAGGCCTGCTTTATGTGCCGCACAACAATCTCTGCATGGATGAAGAAGACGTTTCAGTCAGCTACATTGCCGGCACGCCCTATGTGGGGGCCAACGTGAAAATGTTTACCGGCCCGGGGGGACATGGCGGCGAATTTACGGCCTGGGACCCTGTGAACGGAAAAGCAGTGTGGAAGATTAAAGATCGCTTTCCCGTATGGAGCGGCGCGCTGGCCACCGCAGGCGATGTTGTTTTCTTTGGAACAATGGATGGTTACTTCAAGGCGGTCAATGCCAAAACTGGCGAGCAGCTGTGGCAATTCAAGGCCGGTTCAGGAATCATCGGCCAGCCGATAACGTATAAGGGCCCGGACGGGAAGCAGTACGTTGCGGTGCTCTGCGGCGTTGGCGGCTGGGCGGGCGCAATCGTCTCAGGAGGACTAGACTCGCGCGATCCCACGGCGGCGCTTGGATTTGTCAGCGCCATGAAAGAGCTGCCCAAGTACACCAGCAAAGGAGGCCAGCTGTATGTTTTCTCGCTTCCTTAGTTTTTGCTGCCTTGTGTTGGTGAGTTCGTCGTTCGCGTTTGGGGCTTCGCTCAAGGTGTGTGCCGATCCGGACAATCTGCCTTTCTCCAACCGGAAAGCGCAGGGCTTTGACAACAAAATATCAGAAGTACTGGCGCGGGAGCTTGGCCGCAAATTGGAATTTGTGTGGCAGCGCGCGGGACGCGGCTTTGTGCGTGAAAACCTCAACAAAGGCGTCTGCGACATGCTGGTGGGTGTTCCCGCACAATTCCGGCCAGTGCTCACAACGGCGCCGTACTACAGCTCCAGCTACGTTTTCATCACGCGCAAAGACCGCAAGCTCAAGCTCGATTCGTTTGATGATCCGAGACTGCGGCAAATGAAAATCGGCGTCCAGGTGCTGGATGATGACTATGCT
>DATBVH010000370.1:0-2244 GCA_036515395.1 Candidatus Angelobacter sp. | reverse complement strand
ATGTTGGTTGTTCTGCCGCTCTGCCAGCCGGATATCCGTGAGCGACACCGGGTAAAAATTGTCATCGGCCAATGCGATGTAACGGTAGCCAAGCCGTCGCAACTCCACGATTTCCTGAATCACCGTATCGGAGGCGCGCTGCCGAGGCTTTTGTCCATCGGTGCGCCAGACGGAGCAGAAAGAGCAATGTTTGGGGCAGCCGCGCACTGTTTGAACGGAGGCCCACATGTACCGGCCTTGCGGTAGCAAGTCCCAACGGGCAGATTTAAAATGTTCGGCTCCCACCCGTCCGCCTTCATAAATTTTTTTGAGAGTGCCGTTGGCGGAGTCTCTCAGAGCGTCTGGCCAGGCCAGGTCACCATCGCCTTTTACCACTGCGTGAGCGCCGCCTCTTTCAAAGGCCTCTTCTGAGTAAAGTGTGGGATGAATGCCGCCAAAGACGACGGTAGCGCCGCGCTCACGGGCTATGCGCCCAATTTCATAGCCGCGCAACGCGTTTCCTGTGTGAACGCCAATGCCAACCACGTCGCCAGGGGCGATGGTGAGAGGATCAAGCTGATCCAGTGTTTCGTCGCAAATAATCGGGTCGCCGTAAGAAGATGGAGTGGCCGCGGCCAGGACATACAGCCAACGGGGGGTAATCACTGCTGTTCCGAACGAAGTATCGCTCGGATTCACTAAATGCACTCTCATGGGGCCTCATCTCCACAATCAAGTTGTCGATCCTGGCTGATATGCGAACTTTGAGTATAGCTGTTCGAGGGACGTTTCTGTCCGATATTGAATAAATGGCAGGTTATACATGTTTTGATGCAACAGTCGAATGAATGGAGGGCATGCGGCGCAGCAAAAGTCTTTACTTTAAGTGTTTCAGCATCTCTTTGAACGCCGGAGTGCCGGACTTACCCAGCAGTTCATAGATCATCATCTCTGTGGAAGACAGCACCGCGCCTGCGGCCTGCATACGGTTCAGGCCCAGCTTCCAATTAAGTTCAGTGCGTGAGCTTACGGCGTCCGCAGCGACGTGAACGTTCAATCCCTGGTTTAAGGCCCCAAGCGCAGTCTGCATCACGCAGATGTGCGACTCCATGCCGCACAGCAGCAAGGTGGTGCGGCTTTCCAGCTTGCCCACAGTAGAGCAGTATTCGCTATTGCCGAAGCAGCCGAACTCAAGCTTGTCTACAGTTTGAGTTTGGGGAAGTAGCGAAGAGATCTCTTCAATGGTCTTGCCGAGTCCTTTTTCATATTGCGTGCTGACGATCACGGGCAGTGACAGGATATCGGCTAGGCGGACGAGCAGCTGTGCGTTGCGTACCAGACGTTCCTTTTCAAAGATCGGCGGCAGCAGCTTTTCCTGAATATCGATTACAGCAAGCGCGCAGTCTTCCGGACGAAGAATGCGGCGCGCAGCTTCAGAGTATGGAGCGGTATCGATTGGAGCGGTGACCATGATGAAATTGTATATCGGTCAGGCTCGGCTTTGCCGAGGCGGCTGGCTGGAGTCAGAATCAAGTTTCGGTTCGAGCGAAAATGCATTTGTTTAACAGCCATTTATATGCTCCATTGACTTGCCAAGTTCACACACGTAGGATTCTGCTCCAGTGATCGGGCAGACAATTTCGCACTACCGCGTCCTCGAGAAGCTCGGTGGAGGCGGAATGGGAATCGTCTACAAAGCTGAAGACATGCGCCTGCATCGCTTTGTGGCGCTGAAGTTTTTGCCTGACGATGTCGCCCGCGACCCTCAGGTCCTGGCCCGCTTTCAGCGCGAAGCGCAGGCAGCGTCGGCGCTGAATCATCCCAATATCTGCACCATCTACGACATCGGAGAAGAGAACGGCCGCACTTTCCTGGCGATGGAGTTCCTTGACGGTTCCACCCTCAAACACCTGATTGGCGGACGCGCGATGGACCTGGAAGCGTGCTTGTCTCTGGGGATAGAGATTGCTGAGGGGTTGGACGCGGCGCACAGCGAAGGAATCGTGCATCGAGACATCAAGCCAGCCAATATATTTGTTACCAAGCGCGGACACGCTAAGATTCTGGACTTCGGGCTGGCGAAAGTGGCGGAGCGAAGTTCCTCGGCCAGCCTCATGGCCGCCGCGAACACATTGTCAGAAGCCGACCATCTCACGAGCCCAGGGTCGACTTTGGGAACAGTGGCATATATGTCACCCGAGCAGGTGCTGGGCAAAGAACTGGACACCCGAACGGACCTGTTTTCTTTCGGCATAGTGCTGTACG
>DATBVH010000369.1:0-2001 GCA_036515395.1 Candidatus Angelobacter sp. | reverse complement strand
AAACAAAGCTAAAGTCCGTCCCTTCACTGTAAAGCGCGGCTACCTGCTACTGGATAAGCAGGCCCAGGAGAAAGCGCAAGTCGTCGCTAACATTACCGTTCTGCCTCCTGACAGCAAGCAATACAACATTGAGAGCAGCAGCGGCGGGATGGGCGAAAAGGTCCTGCGCGACGTCCTTAGCAAGGAGACCGAGTCCCCCAAAGACGCTCAGCGGAAGGAACTCTCGCTGGAGAACTACGATTTTCAATTGCTCGGCGAACAAATTATCGATGGCCAGCGCTGTTTCCTCTTGAGCATGAATCCCCGACGCGAGGAAAAAGACCTTCTCCGCGGCAAGCTTTGGGTGGATGCGGAAACCTACAACATTCGCCGGGTGGAAGGGACGCCTGCTAAGAATCCTTCCTGGTGGCTGCATAATCTTCAAATTCTGATGAGTTTTGCAGAGGTTGATGGTATGTGGCTGCGCACCTTTACTCACGCTGTGGCCGACGTGAGATTTAAAGGCAAGTATGTGATGGAATCGCGCGACCTTGAATATCGCTTTACCCGGCAGACTGCTTCTCGTTCACGCCGCAATCCTGCAATTCTCGCCGGTTCCGCTATCAATCCCTAGGTACTACTCCTTTGGTTTCAGGATTATGCAAGCGTTTACCTTATCAGCATAAAATCGGCCAAAGTGTTGGATACGCACAATCCCAAAATGGGAATTTCTTATATAAACCGTGATATCTGGCCCGAAGAGCAGATAACCGTTAATCCCTGTTTTCTCTTCAATTACCTTCGTAAGATTGGCCGCCAGCTTTATTAAAGTATCTTGTCTTCGTTCGATCTCGCTTCTTCTTCCGGAGAACATCTGCAGCGAATCGTGCAGCGTAAGTTTGCTCAGTCTGCATCGGCCGGCTTCGCACACAATTGGAAATAAACTTGGGGGTAAGTCCGTGGTCAGATCGTCGATCATATCGTTGCTTTTTGCAGCAATGCTGTTAACTGTGCCTGCTCATGCAGGAAATGTTTCTGGAAAAATCCGGCTCGCCAATGTGTCCACGCCTGCTGCCAACCAGGCAGCCGGAGAGAAAGAGAATGTGGTGATCTGGCTGGAAGGGGCGCATGATTCCAAACCCCCTGAAACCACAATCAAGATTTCTCAGAGAAGCCTTCAGTTTTCTCCCGAATTCGCCATTGCGGTGAAGGGCCAAAAAATAGAAATGCCGAATGATGACGATGTGGTTCACAACGTGTATTCGTTTACGGGATTAAACCAGTTCAATCTCGGCCTGTATGCCAAAGGCGAATCCCGTACCGTGGTGTTTGATCAGACGGGGATCGTGGATGTGTTTTGTTCCATTCATCACCAGATGCATGCGCGCGTCTTTGTAGTCCCCACAAAATATTTTGCCAATGGCATGCCTGGCCATTCTTTTACCCTGGCTGATGTGCCGCCCGGAAAGTATGTGTTGAAGGCATGGCATCAACGTTCGCACATGATGGAAAAAACGATCATAGTTCCGGCCACTGGGAATGTAACAGTAGACATCAATCTGGAAACTGGTCCTCAACCCGCCGCATTGGCCAAGCAATAAGCAAGGAGCACGAGAGTATATGGCAAGATATGAAATCGTTTACCGGACGACTGTTGGAGTAGCGCTCAGTGCGCTTTTGTTCTTAAGTCTCAGAAGTTTTTCGGCGGAAGAACGCAGACCCCCGCCTCCTGCAATCACGCCGCAAATGCTGGATACATTGAAAACGCTGCCTGGAGGTTTGGCGGCATTGCCTGCCGTTCCCATTCCGGCGGACAACCCGCAATCCGTGACCAAAATTGAACTGGGAAAGAAGCTTTTTTTTGATACTCGACTTTCCCTGGACCGTGCCAGCAGCTGCGCTACTTGCCACAGTCCGGAAAAAGCATTTGCGGATGGTCTGCCCCGCGCCAAGGGTTTCAAAGGCGTCACGCTTCCCAGAAATTCGCCGACTGTCTTGAACGCAGCGTACAACACTGCGCAG
>DATBVH010000368.1:0-9277 GCA_036515395.1 Candidatus Angelobacter sp. | reverse complement strand
TGTTGCAGGTCTACAGTGCCCTGAACTGGAAGAATTGCCAAGCTGATGTCCGCAGGCCGCGCGTGTTCATAAATTGGCCGCCACAGAAAAGCGCCGGCGGCAAGGACTATAAGCGCCGCGATGGCAACCCAGGACCGGAGGTATACGGGCTTACGGTTAAGAACAGCAAGAATTTGTTCGGCGGAAGGTCTTTTTTCGGGGCGGGTTTCAAGGCAGGGACGGATAGCATCAGCCCAAATTCGGGGCAGATGCCTGACGAGCTTGCCGGGGGTAAAAAGCAAAGGGGCGTCACCATCTCCTGTTGCCGGAATTGGCTTTGTCCCAGCCACAACTTCATGGAGAATCACGCCCAGGGAGTAAATGTCTGAGGCTGGAGAACCCTTGCCGTCCTGCATCAGTTCGGGAGCCATGTAGCTGGGGGTACCGCCTATGAGATCAGTGTTTCCATCCTGGTCAACAGCCAAACCGAAATCCGTGATGACTGCCCGAAGTTCTTCATTTTTCTCGGACACAAGGATAATGTTGGCTGGCTTTAAATCGCAGTGCACAACGCCGCAGCGATGGGCCTCAGCTAGCCCGGAGCAAAGCTGGCGGGCAAGCTTCAATGCCTCATCGTGTTCTAGCTTGCCACGGGAGAGCCGGCTGAGAAGGGTTTCACCATCCAGAAACTCCATGGTGAGAAAGTCCAGCTTGCCCAGATCGGTGGCTGCGGTGTGTATCTCATTCACCAGGCAGACGTTTGGATGGCGGACCTTAAGCGCACCGTGCAACTCTGGCGAAAGACGCTCATAGCCTAATTTGGCGCACTTAATGGCGATGCGCTGCTGCCGCTTGCGGTCATAAGCTTCGTATACCACGCCCATGCCGCCATCGCCGACTTCGCGGATGATTTCAAATCTTTCTGCAACCACCTGGCCCGATTTGAAAGGACGATCCAGAGCTTCCAGATCGATCAGTCCAACTAAAGGATCGCGCATGAAGCCGCCCATGCGCTCTTCCCACTCCACTATCTCCGAAACTTCAGAGTAAAGTTCTTTATCTTGATGACATGTGGCCAGCAGAAAACTTTCGCGTTGGGCGGGAGGAGTTCGGAGCGCCTCTCCCACCAGGCCCATCAGCCGCTCTTCTCGGTCTTGCATTTCCCCTCGCTCAATTTCTGGTGAAGCCACTTTTTACCGCGGTGCCATTCATGCTCCACGCTGGCCTCGGACAGGTCGAGTTTCTCTGCGGTCTCTTTTGTGCTCAGTCCCAAATACGAACGGAATACCACCACGCTGCACCGCACAGGGAACTCCTTCTCTAATTCATCGAGCAACTCATCTATGGCCACAGCGTTTTCCAGCCAGTTGCGCCCTGCCAGAAGGCCTTCCGGTAAACCATCTAAAGGCAAAGGCTTTATCTTTTTCTTTCTGGCGTACTCAATGAGGAAATACCGCATCTTCCTAGTGACTATAGCGAAGAAATGGCCTCGATCCCGCCAGTCAATCCTTTTGGCATTTAAGAGCCTGATAAAACACTCATTTACAAGGTCACTTTTTTGCACAGAATGGCCAGGACGCTCGCCACGCAGGCAGCGAGCAGCAAGCTTGCGCAGATCGGGCATCAGCAACTGAAAGAGTTGCTCTTCGGCATCTGGAACCCCGTCCCTCCATTTATGGAGAAGTACGGTAAGGTCCTTGTCGCTGGTGGACACGGTCTTTCTTGCCCCTGGTGGTTAGATCGGCCAATTATAGGTCTAAGTAGCAGAAGTGCAAGATTTTCCGTAGCTCCCCATCCAATCCCAAACTAGAACGGATTGTCGCCGGCCATGGCAATCCGAGCAATTGCAGGAAAGATTCCAGACAAGTTGGCGGAATTTCATTGTTCGCATCGCTACTTCAAATGAAACCGAGTCAATTTTCTACGAGCAATAAGGTGAGGGGTTGATCGCACCAGGCATCCGCTGGAAGCGCAGAAACCCGATTCCAGGAGCGAGAAACCCATGGCTTCTCCAGAAGTATTGCCTTCATTTGAATTCAATGCGACATATGTTCATTCGCTACGGCAGGGGGACCCCTCTACAGAAGAACATTTTGTCTCACATTTCAGTCCTATTTTGCTGCGAAAGTTGCGCAAGCAGCTGCACTCCACCGAGTTGGCACACGACTTGCGCCAGGAAACGTTTTTGAGGGTCCTGCAAGTTCTTCGCTCAGACCACAGCATCCGCGAGCCTGAACGTTTTGAGTTTTTTGTGCTCGGAGTGTGCAACAACGTGCTGCATGAGACCTACCGGCAAAAGAAAAAAATCGTGTGTTTGGATCTGGAACTCGAAATAGCCAGCAATGCGCCCAGCCCAGATACATGCGCGATGGCCGCTGAAACCACGGATCAAGTACAAAAAATGCTTTCGGGCCTGACTCCCCGCATTCGCGCCATCCTGAAGGCAGTGCTCCTGGAAGAGCAGGACCGGGACCAGATCTGCCTGAAGTTTGGAGTCAACCGTAATCACCTGCGCCTGTTGATATGTCGTGCAAAGAAAACACTGAGTGTTTGCGCGCAAGAGCGAACGACGGCTAAAACCGGTTTGCATTTACGCCGTTCATCCAGGCCAGGGCGGACTATCAGAAAGCGAGTCGTGTCACCGCGGCCTGTGGTATCGGGAGGCGCAACTCATCCGGCAACAGTCTTTGTGCCGCCGCTGCCTGCAATTGATGGTTCGAGCGCTCATTGCTGGGCGTAGAGCGGTTACGGGAATGGTGCTGAATCGGGAGATTGCCAAAATTGCCGAAACTGCCAAAATTATTCATGGAGACAGAAGCAAGGAGCAGAACGGACAGATAAGGGCGTGGAAGGAATCGATAAGTTAAAAAATAAATATTGAAAAACATGTCGCCAAATACCACTAACGAGTGCATGTATCAATAGGGGCATTTCCCGACGGACAGCCGGCACTTGGATCAAGAATTTCACAAAAGTGACGAGTTATCGGACACGGCAAAAATAAATATTGGAAAAAACGTCCCGTAAAAGCGCAAGGGACACACTAGTAAGTAGAGAGACTATTTATTTCGCCGGAAGCATGGACGCTCCCGGCTTTGGTTTTTAGGACAGGCTGCCGAAAGGCGGCCTTTTTGGTGAAACGGCTATTGGCTATTGGTTCTTGGCCCTTGGCTTTTAGAGACATGGAGAAGTTCGAATCGCATTTTGCTTTTGCAGGGGCTAAAGCCCAGCTCCTTTAAAGCACTTACGGCGCGACTGAAGTCGCGCCCTGACACTTGTCTCGTTTCAGGACGCTTGTCCGGCGACCTGTCCAGAAATCCCAAGCAGTCTGCTCGTCAGCCACCCGGCCGGGTGGCTTTCTTTGTTTCGACAAATTCCACCTGGAGAAAAATGATGAACAAACAGGAAATCCTGCAGGCAATACGTGTGTGTGCGAAAAAGCTGGGGCGTAATCCGGGCCTGCGCGAGTTGAGGCGGATGGGCGGCGTCAACGAAACCGAGTTATACAGGAAACTGGGAAATCTGAAGAAAGCACTTACGGCGGCGGGGCTCAAGGCCAGGGGATCAGGCTTTTATTCCGCAAACTCAGAGCTGCTGCTGGATTGGGCCGCGGTGGTGAGGAAACTGGGTAAGATGCCGACGACTGCCGCTTATGACCGGGAGGGCCATTTCAGCGCGCAGCCATTCTTCGATCACTTTGGGAGCTGGAAAGGAGTGCCCGCTGAATTCCGCAAATTGACCTCGGCGGAGAAGATCGAGAAGCGGTGGGAGGATGTGCTGAAGATCATTCAAACGCAGGAGGACCGGCTGAGGGTGTTAGGGAAAGGGCGCGGCAGGAGAAAGTGTCCGCTGCTGATGGACCGTCCGGTGTACGGCAAGCCATTGCTGCTGCCGGGGATGGCGCATGCTCCGGTGAACGAAGCGGGAGTGATGTTTGCGTTTGGCGTGCTGTCGCCTCGGCTGGGTTTTGTGGTGAAGCGCTGGCAGGTGGAGTTTCCCGATTGCCAGGCGGCGCGCGAGATGGCCAAGGACCAGTGGCAGGACGTGAATGTGGAATTGGAGATGTATAGCCGCAATTTTCTTGCCCACGGGCACGATCCGAAGAAATGCGATGTGATTGTGTGCTGGATACACAACTGGCCGGAGTGTCCGATCGAGGTGGTGGAACTGAGCAAGGTTGTGGAGGAGATGGGGAGATCGGGGGATTGCGCGTGATTGGAAGAGCTCACTGCGGAAACGCGGAGAAGCAATGAGTTCGGTTCGTATAAGGCTCCCAGGTACACTAACCGGGCATTGTAGAATCCGACTCGCCAATCTTTGCAACGAGGACAGGAAATGCGCACCGACCGAGAAGGCCTACGAATAAAGTTTGGAGAGTTACTGAAATCCACGAATGCGCAAGCACGCGGGAAAGAGTTCGAGAACCTTTTAGGAGATCTTCTAGAGCTTGAAGGTTTTCGTGTGTGGCATAACCCGCGATCCGCGACTCCACGTCAGACGGATCTCGCGATTGAGTTTGATCAGTTTGCTTTCCTAATAGAAGCGAAGTGGAAGAACAAGAAAATCGACATAGCCGATTTAGATAATCTTCGGAGTCGTTTGCGCCGAGCCGCACCAGCAACATGGGGATGTTTCTTTAGCATCTCTGAGTACAATCCGAGATTATTGCGAGATCTCAAAGAACATCGAACGCTCCCGATTATTTTATTTAATGCGTTCGAGATCCATTCCCTGTTTAACGGGCAGAGCTCAGCAAAAAACTTGATTCAGCAGAAGGTAACGAACTTCAGGATACATGGGAAAATTTGGTTTTCTGGGACTGAGCAGCGGCAAGAGGCTTTGCCTTACAACAGGCGGCGAGGCGAGGAAATTAAAATAAACGGGCAATCAACGCCGTGGATCCGCAATGGCAGCAAAGACTACGATGTGATTTTTGCGCGATCACCTTATATTGGGTATCGCAGCGCTCAAGTTGTTTCTGCCCGACTACATCTTAATAGCGTGGCAGATTTTGAATCATGTCTTTCGGCTTGCTAATGAGGTATTGGGCGTGTCCGGTTGGGGGCCCTTCACCGTTTACCAGGCCAACACAAGCTGGCATGGGATTGGAGTTCAAAGGTTCATAAAGTGTATTGAGAATTGGGAGACCCGTTATGAGCTCGAAAAAACTCAAAGATTCCACCACTCAGAGGAGCTTGCATATTTTGAGGAATTCGCAGGCGTTTTTTGGGCATATCGTGTCGACAGCGGGTCGGGGAGCGTTCTTACCTGCACTCGGGAACACTCGAAATTGCGCTTCCGGGAATTCCGATTGAATTAGCAAGGTACAACGAATTCTTCCAATCGATAGCGGAACGTCCGCTGTTTTTCGACTTTAGAGAGGACATGGATGACCTAGTCGTTCATGTAGATCAACGAATCAAGCTAGCCGTAATTGGGTTGATTGTGGGAAATCCGGTGGACGAGGCAGATCAGCTGACGATCACTGGAGTGATCGCCAGAAATCCTTTTTTTTGTGAATCTCCTTCCGAAATTCTTTCTGGCTTGCCGACATACAAGGCCGAATGGGTTGGAGAGGCTGAGACCATCATTTGCGACTTAATGCATTGGCTCGATTATGGAGATGAAGTTGATGAAATGCTCCTGAAAACAATTTCTCTCAACTCAATAGCCGGGCTAAAGCTCGTCAGCTTTGAATGTACATGGTCTAATCTTGTGAAGCGAGCACATCCTCCGAATCCGGCTGAATTTGAGCGAACTACCAAAAAACTTCTTCAGAAATATGGCAACGAAACAAAATCTAAGCGTCGCAAAAAGTCTAAAAAAAAACAGCGGCTAAAGCCGAGGTTTTTTACCTTCCGGCCCGGCTAAAGCCCGGGCCCTGATACGAAACACCTCTTCGCGGATGCTTGCCTCGCACTTCTCCTAAATTGCGAGGTGATTGCGTTAAATGGGCGGAGTGTCAGGAGAGGGGTGGCGTAGAGCATCGGAGATCGAGCGAGCGATTCGCGGGACTGGAAAAACCGCGCTGGAATGGAGAGGGGGAGGGGATAACGGTCGGTTTATGGGGTCGGGGTCAAGCCCATATCTTTAGCTGTACCTGACTGAAACGAAAATTAGGGGCGGCAAAGCCTCACGGAACACGGATTATCGAGACTTGAGGTTCGTATCAGGGCCCGGGCTTCAGCCGGGCCGGTAGGAGAGTAGTAAAATTCCGGCTTTAGCCGCTGCTTATGGTAAAGCTCACAAGAAAGTCGGATCACCGGAATATTGTTGCCGGCCGACGGACGTTTTTTGCCGGATGCAAGACCTACATGGACCGACCGTTTTTTCGGGCGCAGAACGAAGCCGAGCTTTTTATCGACGTTTTACGTACCAACACCCTGGCCGGCAAGTTCAAGCTGCACGACTTCGTGGTGATGCCCGACCATTTCCACGTGCTCCTCACGGTTGACGGGGAAACGAGCATTGAACGCGCGCTGCAACTCATTAAAGGCGGCTATTCATTCCGGCGGGGCAAAGAGCTGGGGCTGGAAGGAGAGATCTGGCCACCCGGATTTTCCGAAGTTCGGGTCCTAGATCGGAAGAGTTTCCTGGCGCATAAGAAGTATATCGATGAAAACCCGGTTAAAGCGGGCCTGGCGAAGAGCGCGGAAGAGTATCCGTATTGCTCGGCGTATTTCCGGAAGAAGAAAAAAGCCAGCGGCTAAAGCCGGAGTCTTTAGAGCACCCTTCCGGCCCGGCTAAAGCCCGGGCCCTGATACGAATCTGGGTTTGGAGGTAGTACCGTCGTTATCGCTTGAAAAGAAAAAGGGCGTTCCGCTTCGGAACGCCCTTTTTCTTTTACTACTGAAGTTAGATTGTCGAAACTACTGCTGCACGCCCACAGCCGGCTTTTCTGCCGGGGTGTTGCTGACCGTGGTGGCGCGCGCGGCGAAGAAGTTATGGTCGTACAGAGCGCGGTAGAACTTGCCGCTGATTTCGGCGGCCTTGGGGCCAAACGTCGGGCGGCCACCCTGGAGAAAGACCACGGTGACGATGTGCCCGTACTGCGTGTCAGCATAAGAAGCGAACCATCCAAAGCGCGTGCCGTCTTTGGAGCAGGTGCCGGTCTTGCCCAGGACCTGCTCTTCACTAAAGTTCAGGCGCAGGCTGCGGGCGGTGCCGTAACGCACTGCGCCGGTCATGCCTTCAGCAATTTCAGGAACGAGCGGACCAATATCGAGCTGGCGCTTTACGCGCGGCTCAAAGGTAATGACCTGATCGACCGATGTGGGATGCTGGAGGTAATAGAGCGTGCCTCCGTTGGCGACCGCCGAGACGAGCGCGCCGAGTTGCAGCGGCGTCATGGAAATGCTTTCACCAAAAGAGCACATCTTGCCCACGCCGCCGAGACTGGCGTCGAGCTCATGCGTGGGGAACGTGCCAAGGTGCTCGCCTTCAATACCATAACCGGCAAGCTCGCCCAGACCGAACTGGTGCGCGTAAGAGCTGACCTTGGCAAAGCCGAGCCGGCGTCCAACGGCCTCAAAATAAGCGTTGTTGGAATGCGCCAGCGCTTGCGTAAGACTCATGTGTGCGCGTCCGCCCAGCGCGATGGATTCCTCGCGGGTAATAACTTTTTCACTCAGTCCGGCAAGCGCCACGGCAACCTTGATAGTGGAGCAGGGCTGCGCGCCTTCACTGAGCGCCAGCTTCTGATTGACCATGGCAAGAATGCGTCCGCTGGTGGGATCAATGGCAACGACGGTACCGTTCATGTTGCCCAGAGCGTCGATAGCGGCCTGGCGCACTACGGGATCTTCACCTTCAACGATGTCGCCGTCGGTGTTGTCGTCAGAAAATGAGTTGCCGGTAAATGTCTCAACCCAGCGGTGGCGTGCGTGGCGGCGATGGAGGCTGACAGTCCTTAGCGTCGCGCCATTGGCGGATGCTTTTGCGCCCACGGTCCTTGCGGTGGTGGAGCGAGCCGCGGCGGAGCGTGCCGCTACATGTCTTCTGGCGCCGCGCTTGTGGCGGAGCCGGGCCATACGTTTTTGCGCGCGAGCGTTTTCAGTTACGTGTCCGCCGGCTTTGGATTTAGCCGTGGTGGTGCTGGAGGTGCGCGCGAATGATCCGCTGGACAGAACCAGGCTGGAGAGGATGAAGACGAAAAGCCGGAGACGAAGTTTCATGAAATCACTGCCACCTGAATACCCTGGAAAATTCTTTGTTGCGCGGTTTCCGCTGATCAGCCAGTTGTAATTGTCGGCCAGAATATGAGGGTCAAGCCAAAATGCGGAAATCAGAACCCTTATTGCGATGGTAAGTGAAATTTTCCATCGCGTGCAACTGTAAATTCTCCTAATACCGAAGTAAGTACCTTTCTCTTAAATAGAAATGATGCAGCTGCTCTGCTTGGAGTGGCTGCATGCTGCTTGTTTTTGTGGGCCAGCTACTCAGGACTGAAAAAGTCCTTGCCAGTATTAACCCTAAGATCCTGCTGTTATTTTTGGCTTAAAGCCTCATTAATGTTGCTAATTTTCAGCCGCTGCTGGCAGTTGCCCAAGCGGCCAAAACCTAGTTAGAAGCCTGGGTTAAAAGATCGGGACGCTGGCGCTTTGCATCCCGGTAAATGGTTACTGCTGCCAGAGTTGCGACCGGCTGGAGACTCGCGCTCCGCCGGTCGATACCTCTTAGTTGATCTCTCCGCGCTTACGGATAAAGGCTGGAACATCCAGGTCATCCTGCTCCACGGCTGTCCGGATAGACTCAGTCATGGTGGCCAGATTGGGGCTTTCGCGCGACGGCGTCATCACACGCGTGGGAGCAGCGGAGCGGCCATTAGCTGTTTGGGCCGCAATCTGGGAACCATGAGGAACATGGGGTATATGCGTGGCATTTACTACCCGGGGTACCGCCGCTGCAACCTGCACTTGATACGCTGAAGCAGTGCGGGCCGTCGAGATCGCCGCTTGCGCCGCGTTCACCGTGCGATCCTTGCGCGCGGGCACGTCATTCTTGAACCCCGTTGCAATCACCGTAATTTTTAAATCGTCTTTCATTTTTTCGTCCTGCACCGCACCAAAAATGATATTCGCGTCTTCATGAGCTGCAGACTGAATAATGGTCGAAGCCTCATTGACCTCCGCCAACTTGAGTGACGACGAGCCAGTAATGTTGATCAGGATTCCGCGCGCTCCGTCGATGGCCCCGGCTTCCAGCAGCGGAGACGATATTGCCGCCTGCGCCGCATCTGTTGCGCGACGTTCGCCCTTGGCAATGGCCGTTCCCATTACGGCATAGCCCATGCCGGCCA
>DATBVH010000367.1:0-2817 GCA_036515395.1 Candidatus Angelobacter sp. | reverse complement strand
ACTAACTATCGCATATTCATCTTTCGCAAGGGTTGGTACGGCGCGTTGCTGTATGCTGCCCGCATTGCCGCGCGTGATGCCGTACGCAAGCTGCTGGGCCGGCTGGAAGATGAAAGCGCGCCGCTGGAACTGAAATCCAAGCCGCAGGGCAGCGAGAAAGAATCAGGCAGTGAAGCCGAGAACAAATAAATGTCTGCACAGCGTGACATCTCGCCGGTATTTGTTGAAGGTCTGGACATTTCCGCTTACGGCATCACGCGCAGCGTGGGACGGCACGGCGTTCCCGTCTATGCACTCAATGACAAGCTGCGCGATCCGCTGCGTCATTCAAAATATGTCCGCGAATGCTTTGTTTATCCCGACGATCCCAACCAGCCGCGCGCTTACGCCGGTGACAGCGTAGCCAATGAAGATGTGCTGTGCCGGCTGATGCTGGAGTGGAGCGCGCGCTTCAATCACAAGCCGGTCTTGTTTGCGACCTCGGATTGGTTTGCCCGTTTTCTTTCGCATCGCCAGGCGGAGTTGAAGGACCGATTTCTATTTCACTGGGTTCCACCGGACCTGTTCAACACCATTGTGGACAAGGGATCGATGGTACGGTTCTGCGAGCGCACAGGAATAAAAGTACCACGCACGCACATCACCCGCCCTGAAGACGATATGGCGCAGGTGGCGCGAGACTTTGTCTATCCATCCTTGATTAAGCCTATTCATCGTTACACGGCGGGTTTTCCCGTGGAGTCGGCCAAAGTGTTGGTGGCGCAGAATGCGCAGGAAGCGCAGGATTTTTTTGCTCGCTATCCGCAGATGAAGGGCGCAACGCTGATGCAGGAGCTGATTGAAGGCGCTGACGATCAGGTCTTCCAGTACACCGCGCTGGTGAACGCGCAGGGAGAGATCGCGGCCTGGTCCACGGTGCGCAAGCTGCGGCAGTATCCGGCGGGCTACGGTAGCATGTGTTACGGGCAGACAGAAAAAAATGAAGCACTGGCCGCGGAAGGCCGCAAGCTGATTCTGGCCCTTGGATATCGTGGCTTAGGATCGCTGGAGTTCAAGTATCGCCAAAAAGACGGCGGATATTATTTCATTGAGATGAACACGCGGCTGCCATGGTACAACGGCTTATTTGCCGATGCAGGCGTGAACCTGCCGTATCTTGCTTATTGCGATCTCACAGGCCAACTCTCCGGACAAACCACAGCCGAGGCTCTGCCGCAGCAGCGCGACGGCACAACCTGGGTCGGCTACCATAACTATGCTGCTTGTTTTCGAGAGATAAAGCCCCAGCGTTCCCTCAGCCGCATGACTTTTCTCGGCCATGTGGCGCGCGCAAAATCTTATGGCTGGTGGAACTCAGCCGATCCCAAACCGTTTTTGGCTTCAGGAGTTCTGGCCGCTCGACGCTTCGCGGGAAAAATGCTGCGGGGAATCGGTTTGCGGTAGTAAGAAATGCGATTAAAGTGTCAAAAACCAGACGGAAGGTGCCGGATGTCGCACAGATATGATAGTAGAATTCGTAGAGCCACCATCATAAATTAAGCAAAGAATTTTCTGACTCACGTCAACCAGAAATGTATCCATGCAAGAAAACATTGTAAAAATCAAAGAAACTATTTCTTCGGGGAATCTCTGCCAACTCATAGGTCTTATCGAAGGCGAACATCTGGAATGTAAAGGACAGCCATACGATCTGACTCAAGAATTTAATAAGCGAGAATTGGCTAAAGACGTGGCTTCGTTTGCAAATGCAGAAGGCGGGCTGATTATCATTGGAGCAAAAACGGTGAAGAGTCAGCTCCATATTGGTGATGAAATCGAAAAGATTCGTCCGTTCGAGCAGAGTCTGCTCAATCCAGACCAATATCATAAGATCCTACGCGAATGGATTTACCCTGCTATTTCAAACATTGATATCAGGTTCCACAAAGAAGCGTCATCTGAAAAAGGGATTGTTGTAATTGATATTTCTAAACAGGATCAGAACCATAAGCCATTTTTAATAAAGAAGATGCTGGAGCAGCAGAAGATCGTAGAAACGATGTTCGGCTACGCTGAACGCAAGCGAGGCGATAGTCAGCCGCTCTCGGCGGTTGATCTGCAGACTATGTTGAGAAAGGGGTTACGGTATGAGGAGAATCTTGAACGGCAATTCAAACTGGACTCTTTGCCTGCTTTCCGAGCTGAAAGCTTAAAAGCAAAGCAACTCGCAATCGAAACCCCAGACTATTGGCAGTATTTGCTTGCAGAAGAGTTGTTAAGACCCCGGTTTAGACAGTTGCGCGAGGAACTGAGTGACTTAGAAAAAGGAGCAGTCCTCGGCAAACATCAAAAACTTGATGTGGCGGAATTTTGGAATTGGTTCGAGGTAAAGTGGCCTGAAGCTGAAGGAGCCGTTAAGGTCATTGCGGGCTGCGTAAATGAGAAACTTTCGATGGCATGGGGCCAATCAGGCGATCAAGGCCCTGATGCAGTTTCCATTTTTAGGGCGGTTAGCAGATTACATGCTGGCTGTAGCGCACTGCTTGATTGGGAGACAGATGTATTCCGTGTACATCCACCGGCCAATCTGGAGCCATTGCGTAATGTAATGTTAGGCTCGACAAGAGAGATTTTGGATGAACTCGCACCCTTGCCGGATCATTTGGCAGAAGCTGTTCAAAAACATCGCAATTATATTGGCTCTGAACCTCTGATTCATCACGTTCCCTTCGAACTGCGTTATAGTCGTGCAAAACTCATCTGTGATGTGCCGGAGCAGCTTGCGACGAAATCTCATCACTAAGCCATTTACATTCTGATATAGCATCGGGTGTTCTC
>DATBVH010000366.1:0-8753 GCA_036515395.1 Candidatus Angelobacter sp. | reverse complement strand
CTCCGCGATCTCCGCCTTCTGGGCCGTGTCTCGGAGCAGGTCATTTACAAGCGCTTCGGCGGGCTTGGACGCGCCCTGGCCGCCGCCGGACTTGAAGCCACAGGCCCCGGCTTCAGCCTGCCTGAATCCACCCTGCTGCTCGACTGGGCCGCCGTCGCCCGCAAGCTGGGCAAGGTTCCCAGCGTGCATGAGTATGAAAGCGCCGGACGTTTCAGCAACATGCCCTTTCACACCCGCTACCGCCAGTGGACGCGCATTCCTGAGGCCTTCCGCAAATTCGCCCGCCAGTCAAAACTAGAACGCGACTGGCAGGACGTGCTCAAGCTCGGTGACGCCAAAGTCACGAACCAACGCAAAGCCGCCAGAGCTTTCATCCGCCCGCGCGTTCGCAAAGGCCCCGTTCACCGCGACCGTCCTGTCTATGGCCGGCCCATGATGTTGCCGGAGCTTGCCCACGAGCCGGTGAATGAGCTGGGCGTGGTCTTCGTGTTTGGCATGCTGGCGCGACGGCTTGGCTTCGTCGTTCTCCGCATCCAGCCTGAGTTTCCTGATTGCGAAGCCATGTTTGAGGTGGCCCGCGGCGTGTGGCAGCGCGTCCGCATTGAGTTTGAATTTGAAAGTCGCAACTTCTTCAGGCATCGCCACAAAAAAGATGGCTGTGACATGATCATCTGCTGGCGTCACAACTGGCCTGAATGCCCGCCGAACCTTGAGGTAATCGAATTAAGCAAAATTCTGGAACTGGCCTAAGCTGCCCTGCGCCCACGGTTTTCGTTTTTGCGCTCGCGCACTCGATCCCTGCCTGGCAGCAGCACCGGTCGGAGCTGTTTTCGCCACTCAAGCTTGCCGCATCACACCCTATGGAGAAATTATGGACCAGGTAAAAATTCCTGCAGATCAAATTATCCCCATGGAATCAGTTGCACCCGGAGTACAAGGTTTACGCATTACGTTTGTGAATGTGTTTGGCGTCACGCACCCGGACGGCTCGTGGACGCTGATTGACGCAGCGATTCCCTTCTCCGCCTCCATGATTCGCAGCTGGGCGGAGAAGAATTTTAAGCGCGCTCCGAACGCCATCGTCCTCACGCATGGCCATTTTGACCATGTGGGTGCTGCTCGCGATCTGGCTGACCACTGGAATGTGCCCGTTTATGCGCACCCGCTTGAACATCCTTACCTCACCGGACAAAAGGAATATCCCAAACCGAACGTTGGGGCCGGCGGGGGCCTGATGACCCTACTGTCTCCGCTTTATCCACGCAGCCCGGTTGACCTAAAAGATCGTCTACGTGCGCTGCCGCAGGGTGAATCTTTCGCCACTGTGCCGGAGCTTCCCGGATGGGAACTCATCCATACCCCAGGACATACACCCGGACATGTGTCGTTTTTCAGGCGGGAAGACCGTATTTTGCTGGCCGGAGACGCCTTCTGTACCACCAAGCCGGAATCGTTCTTTGAAGCAGCCATCGCCCAGCAGCCGGAGCTGCATGGTCCGCCTGCCTACTTCACCCAGGATTGGAACCAGGCACGCGCATCTGTACAGCGGCTGGCCAGTCTGGATCCTGCAATTGTTGCGCCAGGACATGGCAAGCCCATGGCCGGGGCCGGCGTTCCTGAAGCTCTGCGCCAGCTTGCGTCCAGGTTCGATGAGATTGCCGTGCCGGAGAACAAGAAACCGGCAGCTTAAGGCGATTCCAGACTTCCCTCAGTACGGCCCACGAACTAAGATGCCTTTTGCTTGCCATAAAGGCGAACAAATGGTAAAGTTCTAAGTGCGCTCCAAAGTGGGCGTCTGGTGATCGTGGGCCCAAAAACTCTGATTTCCAGTTGAAACCGCCTGCTAACAGGTTCACAATCTCAGGCAATAGTTGGCTCTATCCTCGAACGGGCAGAAACTGAGAAAACCCCCTTGGAACACGCTTGCGATAAAGAAACCATTCTTGTGGTGGATGACGAAGAGTCTCTGCGCAACGTCATTGTGGATTTGCTCGGCCATCTGGGATATTGCACGCTCTCAGCCGCCAATGGGCAGGATGCCATGGAACTGGCGCGCGGGTATCCTGGCAGGATTGACCTGCTGCTGACCGACGTGGTAATGCATCCGCTTTCCGGCCCCATGCTGGCGGAAAAGCTGATGCGCTCACGGCCGGAGATGAAAGTGATCTTTATCTCTGGATATGCCGGTGCATCCCTGGCGCCGGACGGCATTTTAAAACCCGGCACCGTGCTGGTGCATAAACCTTTCACCATGAAGATTCTTTCCGCCAAGCTGCGGGAAGTCCTGGGAAATCCGGCACCGGCCTGAACATGCCGGTCGGAACTATCGTGAAGCCTGCATTTTGAAAATTTCGACGGGCGTTTCTGCCCGAAGAGGGTTGAAATGGGCCAAAAAACTGTGTGCGCCAAAACACGCAGGCAGAGATTTTCTGACACACACGCCTCAATTACGCGACCCGCAAGCTATTGAAAATAAAAGTTAATGGCTGCTTGGCCTCACGGTTGCACTATTCCCTGCCGGCAACAGTGTTGGAAAGGGGCTCACCGTGAATACTTTAGAGATGGCTGGCAGCAAGAACTTCTTGATCTGGATGGGATTGTGGATCGCCGCGTTGATGGTCCTGCTGCCCGCACTGGCTGGAAGCTAAATTCGCCGACCATCACCGTTTCTTGATCAATTCCTGCGGCCTTTCTTTTTCGCGCAAAGATTTAGAGGCGGCCTGGGTTCCGATCGGCAGAAAGACCCTGAAGCAGGTTCCAGCGCCGCCGCTGGCGCGTCGTGATCGAAAACGCAAAGTCCCGCGATGTTTCATCACCAGGCTGTTCGCCAGCCACAATCCCAACCCAGTGCCTTTAAGCTCTTTGGTGGTAAAGAACGGTTCCAGCACGCGGTTGCGCAGCTCTTTGGGTATGCCCGGGCCTTCGTCATGGATGGTGAAAACCACTCCCGGAACGCCGTGCAAGCTGCCCTTACGGATACGCATGCAAAGGGTGCCTTGGTCCGACGAAGCGTCAATGGCGTTGCCGATAATGTTGGCAAAAACCTGGCGCAGCTCGCCGGGAAATCCGTGGATGCAGAGCGCCGGGCCTTTTTTGTAATCGATGGTAAGGTGCTTGGCTTCCAGCTGTACCTCATACAACGCGAGCACGGATTGCACCAGGTCCTGGAAGTCGAGTTCCACGGCAGTCTTAGTTTCGCGATGAAAAGCAAGAATCTGCTTGGTGATTCTGGCAACGCGCTCCAGTTCTTTGGTCGCCAGTTTCAAGAATTGTTGAATTTGTTTCTGGTCAGCCGTATGCGTGGAAAGATAAATCAGGTTCGTCAATGCTTCCAGGGGGTTATTAATTTCATGCGCAATCGTCTGCGCCAGCCTGCCCGTAGCAGCCAGTTTTTCCGTGTGGCGCAAAGTTTCTTCCGCCAGCTTGCGCTCGGTAATGTTCGTCAAGATCACGATGGAGCCAAAGCGCTGTTCGCCAATCATGACCGCGTCGGCGGTAACAAGAAACCAACGCTGTCCGTGCTGCTGCTCAGCCACATAACGTGAAGTTTCAGTATTCGTGAGAAAATCTGCGCTGCCCAGCACTTGTTTCAGAATGGCCGCACCGTCGCTGCCAATGACTTCGCTGAAAGATTTACCGCTCAGCGCCACAAACGCCCGATTGCAGCGCAGAACTTTGTTTTCGGTATCCAACAGCACAAGATATTCCGGCAAGGCGTCAACGGTGGACTGCCACTGCTGGGCTGATTGGCGCGAGATTAATTCTGCCTGCTTCAGGCGCAGCAGAGATTTAACCGTCGCCACCAGCACAGTGGCGTCAATCGGATGAGTGAGATATCCGTCCGCGCCGCCTTCAAGCGCCTGAACTTTGCTTTCGTTGCTCACGAATGACGCTGAAATTTGCAGCACCGGAACCGAGCGCGTAGCTGGATCAGTCTTGATTCGACGGCACACTTCGTACCCTGAAATATCAGGCAGCTTCACGTCAAGAATCACCAGGTCGGGAAAAGATTTCACGCGCTCCAGAGCTTCTCTGCCGGTTGTGCACTGCTCCACTTCCATGCCCGCGCGCGCCAGGATTCGCGAAAGCACGTAGCGGTTTTGCTCCATGTCGTCAACCAGCAGGATCCGTGATGTCTGCGGCACTGTCATCTTTGACTATTTTCTTCTGGGCCTGCAATGTCCATCTTGGCCAGTGAGCTCAACAACGACTCAGGAGAAAGCGAGGTTGTTACGTCACTTTTGGCAATCAATCCGGCGGCCAAGTCGGTCAGCCGTTTCTTCTCTTCACCGGTCAGTAACTTTGATGTATATACGATCACCGGCAGACGGCGTGTCTGTTCCTGAGATCGCAATTTCTGCAATACTTCAAACCCGCCCATCCCCGGCATTACCAGGTCAAGGATCACTGCATCCGGCTGCTCGCGATCGATCATATCCAGCGCTTCCTGCCCGTTATGTGCTTCCACCAGGTTCAGCCACGGACGGTCCAGTAGCTCGCGCAAAATATACAGGGACAAATCATTGTCATCAACCAGCAAAAGCTTCTTGGGCTTTTCCTGGCGGGTTACCCGGCGGACATCCTGCAACACGCTCACGGCTTCGAGTGGTTTGCTGATGGCCAGGGCCGCTCCTGAATCCAAAGCTCGCGTCGCTTCCCGCGGCGCAGTCACAGCGATGATCGGGACCTGTTCTCCTGCATTCTCCTGCTTGGGGAAAAATCGCAGAAAGTCCCACCCTGCGTTTCCCAGTTGATCGATATCAAGCACCACAGCGCGTGGCTGGTGGCGCTGAAGCCACGTCTCCGCCCGCTCCAGGCTTTCTACATGAATGAGCTGAAATTCTGATGTCTTGAATAATGGATCGACCAATGAGAACGCCTGAGCGCCCGGCGCGATCAATAAAACTGTGGGCCGTGAAAATTCCGGCGCCGGCATCTCTTCACGCGCCCCGGCAACGTCAGCCTCGCCTTTATAAACAATCGGCAGCTCCACATAGAAGCTCGATCCGCGGCTTAGTTCGCTTTTGACCCAAACCTTGCCGCCCAGCAAAATGGCCATCTTTCTGCACAGCGGCAAACCCAGTCCCGTGCCGCGATACCGCTCCTGCAACGGATTTTCCACCTGTGAAAATTCCTGGAACACCGTCTCCAGATGTTCCTCCGGAATTCCAATTCCAGTGTCCGTAACTTCGAACAGCACAGATTCGCTGCCGCGCAGTTCGGCGGAAATTTTTATTTCGCCCTGCGGCGTAAATTTGATTGCGTTGGAAATAAAGTTTCTCAAGATCTGTGAGACTTTGCCTTCATCCGTCCGCAGCGATGGCAGGCCCGCGCCTTCCGCAAAAACCAGATCTACGGAACTGTTGTCCGCCAGCAGTGGCTTCAGCATGCCCTTCAACGCGCTGAACAACTCCATTACCTCGAATGTTTTCACCCTGATCCGGAGCTTCCCTGCTTCCACTTTGGCCAGGTCGAGCAGGTCATTCACCATCTCTGACAACGATTTTGCCGACTCCAGGATGAATCTCACCTGCGTCTCCTGATCGTTTGTCAGGTCTCCATCCAGCCGGTCCAGTAGTATCCTCGCCAGAGACATAATGGAGTTCAGCGGCGTGCGAAACTCATGCGATATGTTGGAAAGAAAATTGGTCTTCAGGTCAGAAGCGCGCCTCAGGTAATCTGCCCGCTCGTCCAGCTCCGCGTATAGTGCAACCACGCCGCGGTTCGTATCTTCCAGTTCGCGATTCAGCAATGCCAGCTCTTCCTGCCGCGCACGCAGTTCCTGCAACGTCTTCAGCAGCTCGCGGTTTTGCCGGTCGATTTCCTCGTATGGGCTTTCTGGCGTCTTGCTATTGATCTTGTCGCTCACGTCCTTCAGCCGCATAGGCGAAAGCACCGGAGCGGAAAAAGGCAGCTCCTTGCCCATCTTGACGAATGTTCCGGCAGGACTGCTGGTGATTTCAAAATTGTCCATCAGCCGTTTAGTGCCCACAATTCCCAAACCCATTCCCGTTTGGGAGCGATAACGGCCTTCAAAAATTTCATCCAGATTGTCGATTCCCGGCCCGGTGTCGGAAACCGTGATCACCAGCACCTGCGCTCGTCCGGTATCGACCTCGAAGGTGACTTTTCCGCCGCGAGCATAGCGGTAGGCATTCCGTGCCATCTCGGAAGTGGCGGTGGCCAGCCTGATTTGCTCCTGATTGTCAAAGCCCAGCAGCGCGGCAATCTCGCGGGCTCGCTGGCGGGCCTGCACCACGTCGCGCTCATTCCGTAATGTAATGATGGAAAGCCGGTTGCTCATGCATTTACCCGCATCGAACTAAAGTGACGCAGCGCCTTTCAAAACTAATACGCTTGCGTCATCGCGTTCCCGGCGGAAATCACGCAAAAGGACGCCGGCAATCAGGGCCGGTCGCCGCGCCAGTAGGCCGGGATAACGTGAGAGGTCCCAGCGCGACTGCAATCCATCGGAATGCATCACCAGGATTCCATCTTTGGGCCATTCAACTTTAAATTCCTGGACCCTCGACATTACGTGTCCTAACGTGCCATTGTGTGAAATCAGGCTGCGGCTCAGCGTGTTGCTTAGAATGCTCCCTGAAATGTTGCCCACGCCCGCATAGACCAATGTTCCCGCCAGCGTGCGCACTTCCGCCACCGCTGCCGCCGCGCCGCGAGTTTTTTTCAGTGCGTCGTGCATTCGCGTAATCAAACTCGTCGGCGATTCACTGCTATGCAGACGAAAGACCCGCACAGCCTCGTCGGCAGCCTCTGCCGCCAGGGGACCGTGACCTAGTCCGTCCACCACCAGCGCGATGCACCGGTCGCCATTGATTTCCCATGCCACATTATCGCCACAAACTTTTTCTCCGGTAATCGGCGAGACCAGGCGCGCAAGCTCCACTGGCGACTTGCGCATCTGCGACCCGTTTTCCGGCTGCTCAATGCGGGCAAATATGGCTGTGCCTTTCGCGTTGCTGAAAATGTCAAAGACTTCTGCCATGCGCTTGATCGCGCCTAGTCCGGTGCCAGGAGTGCCCCCAGTGGAGTATCCATCCTGCAAAGCGCGCGCGAGGTCAGCGATGCCGGGCCCTCGGTCCAGGGCCACGATATCCATTCTTGTTTCGTTCTTGGATCTAGTTCCGGAAAGCAGCAGCTGGCCTCCACCGCCATAAACCACCGCATTGCGGGCAGCTTCAGTGATCACGATGGCAGTCTCGCCTGCCTTTGTTTCATTCAGGCCCAGAGAGGCGGCCATGAGAGCGCCCGCCCGGCGAGCTTCAGCCGTGGAACTGAAATCGGATAACGAAACGGTTCGTGAGAGAAACATTATTTCCAACGGACCACGGTAACGCGCGTCCCTTTACCCGGTTCTGACTCAATTTGAAAGTCATTGACGAGTCTCTTGCTCCCGCCCAGTCCCAGCCCCATGCCCCCTCCGGTCGTGAACCCATCCCGCAAGGCGGCCTCGATGTCGCTTATCCCCGGCCCCAGGTCTTCAAAAACAAGTTTCAAGCCGCTTTTGATTGCGTTCTCTACCTGCTCGATCATCATGTGGCCGCCCTTACCGTGCTCCAGTGCATTGCGGGCCAGTTCACTCGCTGCAGTCACTAGCTTGGTCTGGTCTACCAGGGAGAACTTCATTTCAATGGCCCATTGCCGCACCTTCTGTCGTGCCAGGACCACGTCGGAGGAAGTGGCAATCGGCACGGTTTCCTGCTTTGCAGACTTCATCCACCGTTCTCCGAATGGAAGTCCCCGCGCAGTTCATACAGAAGCTCCATCCCCGTTTCCACGTTCAGCGCCGTGCGCACCCCGGTCAGTGACATGCCAAGCTCAACCAGCGTAATGGCCACCGCCGGTTGCATTCCCACTACGACTGTTTCAGCGTCCAGCACCCGCGCCATGGCGGCGATATTGGCCAGCATCCTGCCGATGAATGAATCAACAATCTCCAGCGTGGAAATATCGATCAAGACGCCCCGAGAGCTACATTCAGAGATTTTTTCCGTCAAATCATCCTGAAGCTGGACCGCCAACCTGTCATGCATGTCCACCTGGATCGTGACCAGCAGGAACTGCCCCATGCGCAGGATAGGAATGCGCTCCATTTACTCCTCCCGCCGGAGAAGCGTTTTTTTACTGGAGTCGCCATTAATTTTTGTCACCATCTGGCCTGTCCGCTGGAGCGCCAGCGCAAATGCGTCCGACAATTTCGCTTTCGTGATCACCCCAGCCAGGTCAATGCCCAGATGAACAATGGTCTGCGCAATCTGCGGCCGCACGCCGCTGATAATGCAATCCGCGCCCATCAGCCGCGCCGCAGTAATCGTTTTCAGCAGATGCTGTGCCACCAGCGTGTCAACTGTGGGAACGCCCGTAATGTCGATGATCGCGACCCGCGAATTTGTCTGAACGACGGCCTGTAACAATGACTCCATCACTACCTGCGTTCTTGCACTGTCAAGCGTGCCGATGATCGGCAACGCAAGGATTCCGTCCCAGAGTTTCACTACTGGGGTGGAGAGCTCCATCAATTCTTCCTGTTGCCGCGCAATAAACTTTTCCCGTGACTCCTGGAACGCATCGGCCGTAATCAGCGCCAGCTTGTCCACCAACTGGGTCGATTTCCATATGTCATCGAACAATGCAGCGGGATCAGATCCGTTCTCCCGGCGGACAGCATTGAATATTGGCTGCTTGAGCGAGAGCACGAAAGTTGCGGTTTCGCTGGTGGAAAAACCTTGTTT
>DATBVH010000365.1:0-6990 GCA_036515395.1 Candidatus Angelobacter sp. | reverse complement strand
TGCACGAGCACGAATACCTGAAACTGTTTCCAGCGCAGGCGAGGGCGACTGCGTGGAGAGAACCTTCTGGGTGTCAGCAGAGAAAGCCAAAGCTTTCCGTGCCATTTATCCAGATGCTCAATTTGAAGATCAACTACCAGTGGTCGAAGGCGAAGCGCCATCGCAAGAAGACGCGCTTAAGGCTATGCTTACCGGCTGGCTCACTCATCTGGGTCCTACCACCGCTACCGCATTGGCTGCTCTACTTCAGCTGCCTGTCGCTGAAATCGATAAAACGCTGGTGCGCATTGAGACAACCGGCCTGATCTTGCGCGGAACGTTTGATAAGACGCTGGGTGAGGAAACGCAGTGGTCGGAGCGCCGGCTTCTGGCGCGAATTCACCGCCTGACGCTGGGCACGTTGCGCAAACAGATTGAGCCGGTCACATCGGCCACGTTCATGCGTTGGCTGCTGCGGTGGCAGCATGTTGCGCCGGGCACGCAGGCTCGGGCTGAGCATGGCACGATGCAGGTGCTGCGCCAGTTGCAGGGATTTGAAGTCCCGGCCAGCGCGTGGGAGCGCCACATTCTGGCGCGCCGCATCACCAATTACGATCCGCAGGTGCTTGACCAGCTTTGCCTTACAGGAGCAATCGGCTGGGGACGGCTTACGCCGCATCCAGCGATGCTGGAAGATTCTTCGGGAAGCGGACGCAGAGTGGTGCCCACGAGCGTAGCTCCCATCACATTTTTTGTTCGCGATGAAGCGGAATGGATGGCGCTGCCCAGCGTCAAATCCGCGCATCGTGACGCCGAACAGGAAGTGCGCGGTCTTGGTCCGGACGCTCGTGAAGTCCTCAAGCTTTTGCACGCACGCGGTGCATCGTTCTTTGCCGATATCGTGCGCGGTACAGGCAAACTGAAAGCTGAGATTGAAACCGCGCTGTGGGAACTTGTGGCCGCCGGGCTGGTTACCGCCGATGGCTTTGATAACCTGCGCGCGCTCATCGATCCCAAGAGGCGGGCGGGGCAGGGAAGCGGCAAGAGCAATCGTCCTCGGCATAGCGCCGGACGTTGGTCTTTGCTGTACCCACCGCACGGTGAGGACAGCGGGCGGGCAATTGAATCCGTCTGCCGCGTGCTCCTGGAGCGCTATGGCGTGGTCTTCCGTGAGTTGCTGATGCGTGAAAGCATGCTGCCGCGCTGGCGTGACCTGCTGATCTCCTTCCGGCGGCTTGAAGACCGAGGTGAAATTCGTGGTGGACGCTTTATCAGCGGCTTCATCGGCGAGCAGTTTGCCTTGCCGGTTGCCGTGGAGTCTTTGCGCGCGATGAAAAGCATTCCTTCCAGCGGAGAAATCATTACCATATCCGCCGCTGATCCGTTAAATCTGGCAGGAATTGTGGTGCCTGGCGAGCGCGTTCCGGCGATCTCCGGCAAGTACCTCAGCTTTAAAGACGGCGCGCTGGTGGATACGCCTGAAACGCCAGTTCTGAGTATGGTGGGCAGAGTATGAGCGCGGCCGATCTTGTGGAAGGCGAAGATTATTACCTGGAAAGAGGGAACTGGGTCTTCACCGCCAAGTATTTGCTCAATCGCGGATATTGCTGCCGTTCCGGTTGCAGGCATTGTCCTTATGGGTTTGTGAAAGAGGAAGAAGGGAAGAGGTCGCCGCAAATTTCCGCTGATGAGCGCTGATCGACCACTCTAAAATCTTTATGCGAAGTTTCCTGCATAAGGCAAACTTGAAAACAGCAGTTTAAGTGTTTTCTTTTTTATCAACGAATATCTGCGCAAATCTGCGGCGGGAAGCTTTACTCATACCGCAGCGCTGTTACCGGATCCAGGCGTGCCGCTTTGACGGCGGGATAAATCCCAAAAAATAGTCCTACGCTGCAGGCGACGGCTAGCGCCAGTAGGATCGCCCAGATCGGCACCGATGATGGGAAATGCGCGAGCTGCATCAGGAAGCTGAAGATCAGAGACAAGATAACGCCCAGGAATCCCCCAATGCCCGTTAATGTCATGGCTTCAGTAATGAACTGAAAACTGATGTCGCGCTTGCGTGCGCCAATGGCTTTGCGGACGCCGATTTCCCGAGTCCGCTCCGTAACTGACATCAGCATGATATTCATCACCCCCACGCCTCCCACCAACAGGCCAACGGAAACCACGGCCACTACCAGGGAAAAGATGCCTTTCATAATGTCACGGAACTGCACGCCGAGTTGCTCGGCGCTGCTGATTCCAAATGTGTCAGGCTTATTGGGCGGAACGCGGCGGCGCGTGCGCAAAAGCCCGCGAATCTGGTCTTCCGCTACGTCCTTCATCCCCGGATAGGCTGCGGCAATCAGGGCAATCTCATCATCCTGAGGATAGTGTTTCTTGTACGTTCGGAAGGGAATGAATACCTCTACATCGCCACCCTGGTTCAGCGTGCTCTTCTTTTTGTCGAACACGCCAATCACGGTGTATAGATTCCCATCGATCAGCAACTGCTTGCCTTCAGCCGTTTCATCGGGGAACAGACTTTTCTCCGCATCGTAGCCGATCACGACTACGTCGGCGCGGTGCAGATCTTCCTGCTCCGTGTAGTAGCGGCCTTCTTTCATGCGGCCGTTTACAACCTCGGCATAACTTGACGTCATCCCGCGGAAAAGAATATTCGTGAGTTCGTGGTTTTTGTAACGCGCCGTGCGGATCGGCTGGGGGCCTTGTCCGATGCGCGAAAGTATTTCGATGACCACGTCCTTTACCGCCGGCAACTCTTCCTTGACGGCGATGCCATCTTCATACGTAAGTGGCTTGCGGGTCCGTTCTTCAGGAGACAGGCGGCCAAAGCGGATACCGGGCTCAAACTTTAAGACGAATAAATTATCGACGCCAAACTCGTTCAGGGAATCCTGCACGTTTTTTTCTACGCCCAGCAGAATCGACGCGACGAGGATCGCCACCATGGTCCCGATTACCACGCCTAGCACGGTAAGAAATGACCGCACTTTGTGGGTGCGGATGGTCTCCAATGCCATCTTCACGTCTTCCAGCATCATGTTGGAATGGGTCATAGTTATGCCTCAAACCTCAGTGCTTCAATCGGATTCAACTTTGACGCTTTGTATGCTGGATACACGCCGAAGAATATGCCTACAGCCGCCGCAACCAACACCCCGGCAATCGCCCAGCCGATCGGCAGGTCCATGGGAAATGGGGTCAGACGTCCGACGACAAATGAGATTACTGCTGCCACCAGCACTCCGATGACTCCGCCAATCGTAGCCATTACGCCGGATTCAACCAGAAATTGCAGTAGAACATCGCGCCGCGTAGCGCCAAGAGATTTTCGGACGCCGATTTCGCGCGTTCTCTCCGTGACGCTGGCCAGCATGATGTTCATAATCACAATGCCGCCAATCACCATGAAAATTGCGACCACAAAGATTGATCCGCTGGCCAACGAGCCTGTGAGGCTGTTGTAAAGCTCCATAATCGCGGAAGGCTCCACCACGCCAAAGGTGTCGTCTTGTTTCCCGGCCAGGTGGCGGCGTGCGCGCATGAGCACGCGGGCCTCATCTTCGGCGGGCTGCATCAGGTCGGCGGCAGCGGCTTTGATATTGATGTTCATTGAAGTGTTGCTGCCATACACTTTGCGCCACGTCTGAATGGGAATGTAGACAAAACTATCTTGCGATTGACCAAAAGCGCTTCCCATCTCCTTGGCTACGCCCACCACTTCGTAAGCTTCTCCATCGATGTAAATGGATTTGCCCAGAGGATCGACGCCAGCAAAAAATCGTTTAGCCACGTCATTTCCAATCATTGTCACATTGGCCCGATGCACGTCATCAGCGTCCGTGATGTAGCGTCCCAGCACAGGCTCCTCAGTATCAATGCCGCCCATGTTCGCGGTAACGCCGCGGACATTGATGTCTTCAATCGATTCCGTCTTGTATTTCACCTTGCCATTGCGCCGCGTTTCAAGTCCCACCTCGTCGGCAAGCCTCATATTGTCACGGAGGTACTCATAGTCTTCCCACGTAATGTTTTTATTACTACGCGAGAGTTTCACGAACTGTTCAGCGCTGGTGATCAGAGGGAAGCGCATTACCAGAAAAACGTTGGACCCAAAGTTGGCCACTTTTTCCGCCACATACTTATTGGCTCCCTGCACCATGGAAACCACAATGATTAAAGTGGAAACCGAGAGGATCACGCCCAGGAGAGTTAAAAAAGAGCGCAGCTTGTGCGAGCGCAAAGTTTCCAGGGCGATCATCATCGGCTCTTTCAAGGACACACGCCGGCGCTGCGACCGCTCCACGGTTGGGGCGGCGGTTGCTGCCACGTTCGATGAAATGTTCTCCGTTGTCGGAGTTGCAATCTGCATGTGATTGAGGAAATGTTACTTAAAGTTTATCGTTATCCTTATATACAAGACGAAAATTCAACCATTTGGTTCCATTTTTATCAAAAAATGTCCTCACTGTTGGACGTCCCGCAGCACCTTTGGTTTGACGAATGCAACCCCGGTCAGCGAGAATAGACGAGTAGGACTGTGGGCCTGTGGCGCAGCTGGGAGCGCGCTTCCATGGCATGGAAGAGGTCGTCGGTTCGATCCCGACCAGGTCCACCATCTTTTCAATAACTTACGGCTTCCCGTCTTCGAGTTTGGGCGCAAATTCACCGCGCTCTTGCCCGACATTCTCCGTTTCGCCTTTTTTCTTAGTTCCTTGCTGACGGCCTCAACGGTAGCACGCACACTTTCTGGAATTTCCTGCATGTAAACATCGATGGTCGTAGCAGCGCGTGAATGCCGCAGCAATCCTGCTTGATGTTTATACGGCCCAGGACCGTTCTGGTCACGCGAACGATGCGGTTTTCATTTTGGCGAGGCACAGGTCCAGCTTTGTACCAGTTGCCCAACCAAGAGCACCTGGTCGCCTCCGCGAGCAATGTCCGGCTCATTGGCTCTCATGGCAACGTGACTTTTAGATATCCTAGTCTTGAGGGCCCAAGGGAGGACCATGGGCGAAATAAGAAAAACAACGAACCCGCAACTCTCTTGGTCAACTTCATGGAACTGACTACTAGTTTTGATGACTTCACAACTGGAGTTGTCCACCAGCGTTCGTGACGACGATAATCGACTGCATGCGCACGTCGCAATCGCTTTCTAGTACATTGCCCACACGGACATCGCGGGCAGTTGTAATATTTGAATCTCCTTATTTGGGTTTTCGAAACAACATCTCGACGAATCGTACCCTCGGCCATAACTCGTCACGTCTGCATGCGCACGTTACAATCGCTTCTAGTACATTGCCCACACGGACATCGCGGGGAGTTGTAATATTTCAATTTTTTCATTTCGGTTTTCGGAACAACATCTCGACGATCGTACCCCTCGACCATAACTCGTCACGTATACATAGCTGTTTCTTTGCAGTCGACATCCTTGCTACTGGTGCGTCCCATTTCTGCACACGCGACAAGTGAGATTTGTTGGTTCTATTGGCTGCAAAAATACGAGACTATATCCTCCATTACGAATTGGCGCTTAAATAGGCCCGATACATTTCGTATCGCAAGCCCATCTGGGAAGTATCACCAGCCTGTTGTCGCCGACATGTTTGTAATTGGATGCATTACATTTCATTGAATGCGGCGGGGCCTTTCTTCGCCGATCGCTTAATGGCAGGAAGGGTGCTTGCGTGAATTTGTCAGATGTGAAATTGCGGCGACTATTACGGATACGGCCACACTGGAACCGGTTTGAGTTTATCGATTACGTGATGCGGCATGAGGCAGAACATTCTCTGCCAGCCCTGCGGGAAGCCTTGGTGGCAAGCAGGGGCTGGAACACATTCCGGGAATTGTTTACCGGCGCGATGGGCAGGTTATGAAATCCTTTAATCAGGAGCCCGCCCGGGCGAAGCAAGGAGAAGGTTCATCTGAAGGAAATGGGTCAGAAATGCGCTGGAAGCATCCACTCCGAATTGTCTTTTATTGCGAAAGTCCGCTCGCCGTGCGGTATCTAACGGGGCTATTGCCTGGAACCCAGACGTCAAACCTGGCGCTCAGGGCCACAGGCGACGAGGTCGTTCGAACTCATGGGTCCGGATTCATCCTAGTCGCCGAGGAAGGATCCCAAGAAACAACGAAGCACAAGCTATTGTCCCTTGTGAGTGAACTCCGCGAGAATGCCAGAACTCTGGTGATTGGACACGTAACCTCACCCCTATACCTGCGCCACCTATTTCTGGCTGGCATCCACGGGTTCATTGATTATGCTGATCTGAAATCTCAATTTAGACCCGCCTTGGCTGCCATTCGAGACGGGCGGTTATGGATGCCGGTGCAAACGGCTGAAGGTTTTTCCCCGTGGCTAGAAGATAAGGCGCGAATGGGGTTTGCATCCCCTGGCGTCCTCACGCCTCAGGAGGTCACAATTCTGAGCCTGCTCTCGAGAAATCTTTCTAACAAGGAAATCGGCAATAGGTTGCGGATCAGCGAGCGCACGGTAAAGTTTCACCTTACCAATATGTTCGACAAACTCGGTGTGCGAAGCCGTCACGCGTTAGCGCGTTTCGCCATGCATTGGCCGAGTGCAACGGAACAGACCAGCAGGCCGTTTGATTCTGAAGTTATACAATTAGTCAGTTAACTACTGCAGGCACAAGAATGTGCCGCAGTGCCCGCATTCAGCACGAATAACAATCCAAATCCCAATCCAGGCATCCTGTTTTGACCCACCAAAAAACTCTGGCCCAAGCCCTCCGGGCCTGGACCAATAAACCCGAAGCAAAGGCACCCGACAAAGTACAGGGCGAAGAATAAAGCGCGGAATGCTAAAAATTCGGCAAAATTCGTTAGCGAGGACAGGTGCCCAGATAGGTGGTGGACAGGGTGAAGTACAGGGTCGCCTTGTGGCCATTTACCTGTCCGCGAAGACAGTTACGTTCCCTCTCCTACTGCGCATAGGATTGCGAATTGAAAGTGCACGCCTGATTACGAATT
>DATBVH010000364.1:0-4821 GCA_036515395.1 Candidatus Angelobacter sp. | reverse complement strand
GTAGCGGATCAAGCCTCTGTCCGTTCACGCTGATGGGCGTTCCTGTCTCAAAGCCAATTGTGATGGTCTCTTCTCTATCCGGGGCTTCCTGCGGTGAGCGCGTAAGCTGCCATGTGGATTCAAACGGCGCGTTGGCTGGATCTTCCAGTTCGCCGCCTTCATGGCTCAAGTGCCATATGTTGCGATCGCGGCTGTGAATCTTTTCACGGCTTGCCGTCACGGAAATTCCGCGCGCTTCCGCATAATCCAGGCAGTCCTCACGTGACTTCAACGTCCATTCCCGCCACGGCGCAATCACTTTCAAGTCCGGTGCCAGCGCCTGAAAAGCATGCTCAAACCGGACCTGGTCATTCCCCTTGCCGGTGCAACCGTGAGCCAGAGCGGTTGCGTTTTCGTTGAGCGCAACTTCCACCTGGTGCTTGGCGATCACCGGCCGCGCAAGGGAAGTTCCCAAGAGATACTTGTGTTCGTACTCTGCACCCGCGCGCAGGGCTGGGAAGACGTAGTCGCGCAGGAATTCATCGCGCAGGTCTTTCACGATCACCTTTGCCGCGCCGGTCTTGTGGGCTTTTTCCACCACTGCATCAATGTCCTCACCCTGGCCAACGTCGGCAATCATGGCGATCACGTCACAGTTATAGTTTTCCTTGAGCCAGGGAATGATGATCGAAGTGTCGAGGCCCCCGGAATATGCCAGTACTACTTTCTCACGCATGATTGCTCCTTGTGGGCGAAGTGCGCATGCCGCTGCCCAGCAGTAAAAGTAAGATTGCTTTCTGTATGTGCATACGGTTCTCTGCCTGGTCAAACACGATCGACCGTGGCGAATCGATCACGCCTGCTGTTACCTCTTCTCCGCGATGCGCCGGCAGACAATGCATAAAGACACCATGCGGCGCGGCATGTGAAAATAGCTCTTCATTGACCTGGTAGGGAGCGAAGATCTTCGCCCGCTTGGCAGCTTCTTTTTCCTGCCCCATGCTGGCCCACACGTCGGTGTAAATAGCGTTGGCGCCCGTAACGGCTTTCACGGCATCATTCGTAATGTCGATGATCGCGCCCGTGCCGCGGCCAATTTTCTTTGCTGCTGCCGTTACCTCGGGAAGAGGCTCATAGCCCTTCGGTGTCGCCACTGAAATGCTTGTGCCTAGCGCTGCTGCAGCCAGCATCAGCGAATGCGCAACGTTGTTGCCGTCGCCCACATAGGCGAGATGCACTCTGCTCAGGTCACCAAATTTTTCTTCCAGCGTAAAGAAATCGGCAAACGCCTGGCACGGATGCTCATAGTCGCTCAGCGCGTTGATCACGGGAATGCACGTGTGCCGCGCCATATCCACGATTGTCTTGTGCTCAAAAGTGCGAAGCACCACGGCGTCCACCCAGCGCTCTACGTTGCGCGCAATGTCGCAAACCGGCTCGCGCTCGCCCAAAAGTGACCGTGTCTGGTCCATGAAAAGGGATGTGCCGCCCAGGCTGGCCATGCCCGCTTCAAACGTCAGGCGCGTGCGTAGGGACGCTTTTTCAAAGAACAACACCAGTTGCTTGCCCGCCAGCGCGCCACGAAAATCCGCCGGGCGGTGCTTGATGATGTGAGTCAGCTCAAACATTGACTTCGTCTCTTCCGGAGAAAAGTCCTGGCAAGACACCAGATCGCGGCAAAGTACGGGCTGCTCCACTGGCGCTTTCATGGCTGTGAGGTCGTACATTCTTGCTGGCATCATTTATTTGCTCCTCCCGGCGATTGCCGCTGTCTGTGCGCTTTGCGTCAATACCTGATCGAACTGCTGCACGGCTGTATCGATGTGGTATTTCTTGATGATGAATGGAGGCAGGAACCGTATGACGGTTTCATCCGTGCGATTCACAATTGTGCCGCGCTTCAGCATTTGTTGAAACACTTGTTTGGCAGCATCGGCCGAATCAAGCTCCATCCCGATCATCAGCCCCTGGCCACGCACTGCAACAATGACAGCATGTTTCTTCTGCAATTTTTGCAGTGCTTCAATGAAGTAATCGCCCATTTTGTGAACATGCTTGAGCATCTTGTCTTTTTCCAGGATCGCGATCAGCTGCAGGGCGACCGCACAGGCCAGCGGTCCACCGCCGAAAGTTGTGCCATGCATTCCGGGGTGAATGCACCCCGAAACTTTTTCCGTCGCCAGCAGCGCACCCAGCGGCAGGCCGCCGGCAATCGGCTTGGCCACCGTTACCAAGTCAGGCTGGATGCAATAATTCTGATAGGCAAACCAGCTGCCGGTGCGTCCCATACCGCTCTGGATTTCATCGGCAATCAGCAGCGCGTTGTGTTTGCGGGCAAGCTTGTGCGCCGCATCGGCAAATGCCTGGCTTACCGGACGAATGCCGCCTTCACCTTGCACAAATTCGAATCCAATAGCGCAGACGGTGGAATCAAATTTGCTTTCCAGATCAGCAACGTCATTGAAGCGGACAAATTCCACTCCCGGCACCACCGGCGCAAATGGCGCGCGATATTTTTCTTTGTGCGTTGTAGCCAGAGCGCCGAACGTCCTGCCGTGGAAAGCGTGTTCCAGGGCCAGAATCCGCCACTTCGGTTCTTTTCCTTCGGCGCAATTGGCCTTTGCGTATGCGCGCGCCAGTTTCAGAGCGCCTTCCCATGCTTCCGTGCCGCTATTGGTGAAAAAGGCGCGATCCATGCCTGAGATCTTTTTTAGCGCCGCCGCCAGACGGCCCTGGTACTCGTGGAAGAAGAGGTTCGACGTATGCACGAGCAGCTTCGCCTGCTTCGCAATCACCTTCGTCAGCGCGGGGTGTGCGTAGCCCAGCGCATTCACACCAATGCCGCTGAGCAGGTCAAGATATTTGCGGCCCTTATTGTCATACAAGTAGACGCCGCGACCTTTGTGCAGCAGCACGGGATAGCGGTCGTAAGTCGAGACCAGCAGTTTTGATTCAAGTTTGCTTATCTGCTCCAGGTTCACGCGACCAGCACCTCCGTCCCCGATTCAATCTTTGCAAAATAGAACTCCGGCAGCGCTTCAACTTCCGTTGCGGGCAATATGCGCACACGATTCACGCCACGGAGCAGTGCATCCTTGCAAGCTTGGAGTTTGGGCAACATGCCGCCCGCGATTATCGATTTTTGTGTCAAAGAAGCAGCCATGCCGAGGTTGAGCCAGCGAATCACCAGTCCGTCGGCATCTTTCACGCCCGGAACGTCGGTAAGAAAGATCAGCGCGTTGGCATGGCAGGCCACGGCGCAGGCAGAAGCCATCTGGTCTGCATTGATGTTGTAATACTGGCCGTCACTGCCCAGCGCAACGCTGGAGATCACAGGAATACAGCCCTGCTGCCAGATGGTTTCAATCCAGCGCGGATCGACCGAACAGATCTCGCCAACAAATCCCAGATCGTGGCCGTTGGTCATCTTTTTGCGCGCCCGGAATGCATGGCCATCGCCGCCGCAAAGCCCCATGGCAGATTGTCCAACGCTACCCAGTGCAGCGACAAGTTTCTTATTCATGTGTCCGGCCAGCACCATGACGGCGAAGTCGCGGGTCTCGGCATCGGTCACTCGAAGCCCGTCAATGAACTCGCTTTGCTTGCCCATTTGGGCCAGCATTCGGGTGAGAGCAGCGCCGCCGCCGTGCACCACGGCTACCTGATGTTCGGCGGCCAGTTGTTTCACCGCCAGCACCGCGCGATGCAGCAGCGCGGCGTCTTCCAGAGTGGCGCCGCCGAGCTTCACCACAATCCTCATCTCAGGCCCTCCTCTTCATTCCAGCCAAACATCACGTTCATGTTCTGCACTGCTTGTCCCGCTGCGCCTTTCACAAGATTGTCAAGACAGGAAACGATGACCAGCCGCTTGCCGTCGGGCGCCAGCGTGAAACCAACATCGCAATAGTTGGTGTGCAACGAATACTGAATCTGCGGCAGCTTGCCGGCAGGGAAGATGCGCACAAAGGCGGAATCGGCATAAAACTTGCGCATGCAGTCTTCAATCTCTTCTGCAGTCAGTGCGGAATTCAGACGAACATAAATCGTCGACAAAATTCCGCGTGGGATCGGCAGCAGGTGCGGCGTGAAGATCAGTTGTTCCGGCAATATGCCAAGCTGCTCCAGAATTTCTCCAGTGTGCCGATGGTTGAAAACTGAGTAGGCCGAAAGGTTCTCCGCCACTTCAACGAAATGCGTTTTCGGCGTGGGCTGCTTGCCCGCGCCGGATACGCCCGATTTGGAATCGCAGACGACTCCATGATTCAGGTCAACCAGTCCTGCGCGGACGAGCGGGGCAAGCGCCAGGATGATCGACGTGGCATAACAGCCGGCATTGGCCACCAGGGCGGCTTCTTTCAGTTCCTTGCGGTGCAGTTCCGGGATTCCGTACACAGCCTGCGCCATGACTTTGTCAGCCAGCGCCGGGTTCTCGTCTTTGAAATCGTAAATCGCACGATATTCCGGCGTTTCCAGCCGCCACGCGCCGCTCAGGTCGATCACATGAACGCCCTGAGCTACGGCTTCAGGCACCCACTCGCGTGAAACTTCATGCGGCGTCGCCAGAAAAAGAACGTTCACGCCTTTTGCGCGCAGGGTTTCCCAGCGAAACGGTTCAAGCGGATATCCGCCGTTGCCGCTGACATGTGGATACAACTCATCCAGCTTTGCTATTGCTCCGGCTTCGCCATTGCGAGTGAAGAGCACCGGTTTTTTTGCGTAAGGATGGCGGGCGAGCAGGCGCGCCAATTCAAAACCGGCATAGCCGGTTGCTCCAACAACCGCGGGCTGGATTGTTTGCGGCATCAGGCGCGCATGTCCTCAAGGCGCGTCTGTAACTTTTTT
>DATBVH010000363.1:0-5882 GCA_036515395.1 Candidatus Angelobacter sp. | reverse complement strand
TAAAAACAGAGCGTTGATGGATTATCACTGAGCACAGGAGATCCAATGGCCAAGCAGAAGAAAGAAAACAGAGACATAGACGAGAGATCGCCAGAGCTAAAGGGCGA
The DNA here is from genome assembly GCA_036515395.1 of Candidatus Angelobacter sp. Taxonomy (GTDB): domain Bacteria; phylum Acidobacteriota; class Terriglobia; order Terriglobales; family Acidobacteriaceae; genus Angelobacter. The sequence goes on along the minus strand of DATBVH010000363.1, from coordinate 5,775 downwards.
CCTTGAAGCACAACTGGATGAACTTGGTTCCGATCCAAGGCAGGTCGGCGTTGACAGTGCAGGTCAATCAGGCGATCCGCAGCAGCTCTCAACCATTGAAGACGCCAATGAAGAGTCAGTGGAGGAACTCGCAGACACTGACCAGGCATTCGAAGCCGCGGTGGTAGAGGGCGTTGAAGATGCCGCCGACCATCCTGAGCGGCCAGTGCATACGCATGAAGAATATGGCCGGCCTGACGATGTTCCGCCGAACAGAAGAGATGATGAAGCGGCATAGGACATCAGCAGTCAGCGTTCAGCAATCAGCATTCAGACAAAGCAACTGGCAATTAGCAAACGGCAATTAGCCAAAAGAACCCCCATGCAGTGACGATCGTCACCTGATCGTCACCTGTGTCGACACGACGTATCCCTAGATTCATTGGAAATGATCAGTCTTTATGCTTCCGAACTGCTTTCATTTTCCTGGCAGCCGAGTCGAAAACAAGGAGCGCGGAATAATGGAGGAAGCATGGAGCAGGATTCAAAAAGGATTACCAACCGCAGAAGTTTTCTGATGAGTTTAGGCGCAACTGCCGGTGTTGCACTCTATCCTGAGACTCTGTCATTCGCACAGGCAAGCGGCGCCGGTTCCGCGAACTCTTCACCTGCTCCGCAGAATCAGCCATCGAATGCGGGTGCGGCTAAGCCCAAACCAGATCCGCTGAAGCCAGAACTGGTGAAGGAATTTGTAATGGCGGCGCACGTTGACCTGGACAAAACAAAAGCCATGCTGGCAGAAACCCCGAGCCTGCTGAATGCCACGTGGGACTGGGGTGGAGGCGATTTTGAGATGGCCATGGGAGGCGCGGGACATATGGGTTGCCGGGACATCGCGCTGTTTCTGATCAGCCAGGGCGGGCGCTTCGATCTGTTTGTGGCCACGATGCTTGGACGCCTGGACGTGGTCAAGCCAATGCTGACGGCATTCCCTTTCCTGGCGGATTCAAAAGGGCCGCACGGCATTCCGCTGATGGTCCACGCGCAGAAGGGCGGGCAGGATGCGGCGGAGGTCGCGGCGTTCCTGGAGACGCTGAGATCACGGCCCGCGTAGCTTGTGAGCGAGCAGCCAAGGAACATCGCCGCAGATTTCCGCTGATGGGCGCAGATCAAAAGATTTGGCCGCGAATCTCGCGAATAAACACGAAGCAAACACTCGGCAATTGGCAATTAGCAATTAGCAATTGGCAAACCCCTTTAACCGCAGAGGACGCAGTGGGCGCAGAGAAGCCTTATCGGATATTTGTCGAAGGACGATAAGTTTACTGACGGCTAAGGCGGTTCCGAAAAGATGTATATCGACTCGAACCGAACCCCTTGTTCATGACGGAAAAAGGAAATAAGGTAACCCCTATGGAGCAGCGGAGCCGATCCTTCGCCTTCGCGAGGAGAGCATGGATCGGGCATGAGTGTTGTGGCTTGGCCCAGGATGGCACGTCGCGGGGATTGAGAATGATTAGCAGGATGCAGCAACTCTGGAACTGCGCTAATCAGAGAAGCGACTTCTTCGCAACAATAGGGTTCCCTCCCTTCGACAAGCTCAGGGTCGGGATTTCAGAAAAAGCTAGATATCGTACTTCTTCAGCAAGTGCCTGAATGATCGGTAGGACACCTTCAGCAACTCGGCGGCGCGGATTTGCACGCCTCCGGACTGTTGCAGGGCCGATTCGATCAGCGAACGCTCAACGCCGGCAACGTATTTTTCAAAATCAATTCCATCGCTGGGAACATCGGGGCTGCTGTGGCCGTTGCTGGATGCGGCTACGGCGCGGGCACGCGGACGGTCAGCCTCAAAATCAACCTTGAGCTCATTGCCGGTTTCCATGGCGACGGCCCGCTCAACGGTGTTTTCCAGTTGCCGCACGTTGCCGGGCCATTCAAACGCCTTGAGCGCGTCGAGCGATTCCTGGGAGATACGCAAGATGCTCTTTTGCGCGGCGGCGGAATATTTTTTGAGAAAGTGATTGGCAAGCAGCTCAATGTCATCACGGCGCTCACGCAAGGCCGGCACCTGAATGGGAATTACGCTCACGCGATAATAAAGGTCTTCACGGAACGTGCCGTTGGCAATCATCTCTCGCAGATCACGATTGGTGGCCGCAATCACGCGGACATCGACTGGCGTTTCCTGCGTGCCGCCCACGGGACGGATAGTTCGTTCCTGGAGGACGCGCAGCAGCTTGACCTGCATGGACAGGCTCATTTCGCCAATTTCATCGAGGAAAATGGTACCGCCGCTGGCTACTTCAAAAAGACCGCGCTTATTCTGGCTGGCTCCGGTAAAAGCGCCTTTCACGTAGCCGAAAAGCTCGCTTTCCAGCAACGTTTCCGGGAAGGCGCCGCAGTTGATGGATACAAACGGATCAGTAGCGCGAGTAGAACACGAATGCACCGCACGGGCCACGAGTTCCTTGCCGGTGCCGCTTTCCCCATAGATCAGCACAGTGCTGGCGGTGGGCGCAACCGTGCGGATGGTGGCTTTCAGTTTTTCAATGACCGGGCTGTTGCCGATAAAGTTTTCCAGTGAGTTGCGGCTGGCGGCATCGCGCTTGAAAGCAAAATTTTCGCGCTGAAGCACCAGGGTTTCCAGTGCGCGTCCCACGGCAAGCTTTAGCTCTTCCAGCAGGCCGGGGCCTTTATGGATGTAATCAAACGCTCCGCCTTTCACTGCCTGCACGGCAGCCTCATAGTCTTCAACAGCGGTGATAAGAATGACGGAAGTATCCGGCGATGACTGGCGGGCAAAACGCAGCACTTCAATGCCATCAGTCTGCGGCATCTTGATATCGGTGATCAAAAGCTCATAATTGGCGGAGCTAAGCTTCTTTTTTGCCGCCTCGCCGCCATTCACGGTCTCAACGCGATGGCCGTCTTTGCGCAGCGAAATATCCAGCATTTCACAAATCGAGCGCTGGTCATCACAGACAAGAATACTAGCCATGTGAGACCTCCTGGTTCAGCGGCACATCGTCAGGCTCAACCGAGGCGGCCCTGGCATGAAGGATTTCCAAAATAAACTCCGCTCCACTGCCCAAAGTAGACTGGGCAAAAATTCTGGCCCCATGGGCCTGCACGATCTGATACACGATTGCCAATCCCAGGCCGGTACCGCCTTCAAACTGAGATTGGAATGGCTCAAAGATTTTCTCTGTCAGGTTCGGGGCAATGCCCGGGCCGGTATCGCGAATGCCGATGCGCAGAAAATCGCCCACGCCACGCACTGAGACTGTAATGGTCCCCTTGCCTTGCATGGCGCGAACAGCGTTTTCCAGCAGGTTCCACAGCACCTGCTTAATTCTGTCAGCATCAACGGCAGCATAGGCCTCGCGCAAAGCGTAGTCGCGCACGATGGTGAGATCTTTGGTCTGTGAGCGGTTGGCAAGAAGCACCAGCGCATCTTCAATCAGCGGGATCAGGTCCATGCGCGAAAACTTAAAACTTTTTTCGCGGGAATAAACCAGAAAATCGGAAATGATGGCGTTGAGCCGAGTGGATTCGCGAGTGATGATGTTGACGAGAGTTTTCTGTTCCTCGTTGAACGGAGTCACTTCAGCAAGCACGTTAATGGAACCAGCAATGGACGCAAGAGGATTGCGGATTTCATGGGCGATGCCCGCAGCCAGCCGCCCTACGGCAGCCAGTCGGTCACGCCGGCGGACTTCGCCTTCCAGCCGGCGAAGCTCTGTGCGGTCTTCAAATGTATAAACGTACCCGATGGTTCCCTGCTCTGGAACAACAAGCGCGGTGACGTTTACATCGAAAGTTTTCTCAGTACCCGACGGCGTGAGGCCGCGAACTTCACACTGAATGGAGAGTGAGTCGATATTGGGAAGCGGATCCAGAAACAGCTCGGAAATGTGCCGCCCGTAAACGGAGGATGCCGTGCGCTCCAGCACTTTTTGTCCGGGAGCGTTCATCAGCGTGATCCGGCCTTCAAGATCGGTGGTGATAAGAGCGCTGCGAATCGAATGGATCACGTTTTCATGCAGCGCCTGAAGGCTCAGCAACTCACCGCTTTTGTCGCGCAGCTCTACGCCGGCCTGGCGCAGCTTGGATGCCAGAGAACTGGAGAGATGTGCAACCGCGAGATAAGCGCAGAAATTAATGATGATGACGATCTGCAAGGACCTGAGATCGCCACGCGCCGAAAATTGGTAAGAAGGTATCCGCTCAAAATAGATGAGTTCAAGCAGTGCGCCAAAACAGATAAAAGAGACAGCAGCGGTGAGATAAGCCCAATATCGCGGCAGCAGGATGCTGGCAACAATGATGGCCAGCGGGTAGAGAAAGTTGAAAAAAGTATCAATGCCGCCGGTGGCATAGACCAACGCCGTGATAAACGCGAGGTCGGTAAAGATCTGGACGATGGCCTGGCGCTTGGTGTCCTGCCAGAGCGAGACCAGAAACATGAAGAAGAACGAAACCGTAAACCAAGCGACAATGACGGTTTCAAACAAACGGACGTTGACGTTGTTAGGCGTGAAACGCGCGATGAAGAGTTCAACAGCCAGCAGAGCCGAGATGACGATGACACGGACCTTTACCAGCCATGCCAGCCACGCTCGCTCGTTAAACCTGGTGTCTCCCATTTCCGCCTGTTTCTTTATCGTGCTTTCGATTGAAGACCCGCCTGCAGAACAGGCGGGCCAGAATGTTCGTGTGGTTAGTCGCCCGGCAAATGTTAGCCCGCGAGTTTCGCAATCATGGAGAAGAGCGGCATGTACAGAGAAATTACGATGCCACCGACGACCACGCCCAGGAAGCCGATCATGATCGGCTCAAGCAGCGTGAGCATGTCCTTGGTCGCGGCGTCCACTTCATCTTCATAAAAGTCGGCGATCTTCTGCAGCATGGCGTCCATGGCGCCGGTTGCTTCACCGACTCCAATCATCTGGGTAACCATGTTGGGAAACACGCCGCTTTCCTTTAACGGATCAACAATGGTCCGGCCCTCTTCTACTGCCTTCCGCACTTTCATGAGCGCATCTTCAAGAACGGCGTTTCCTGATGTTCTTGCGGTAATGGTTAAGCCTTCCAAAATTGGAACGCCCGATGTAATCAGCGTGCCCAGAGTACGAGTGAACCGGGCCACGGCAATCTTGCGCAACACGTTACCGACAACCGGCAGGTTCAGCAGCATCTTGTCGAACATGTAGCGACCCTTGGGATCTTTGCGGATGTACTTGATCGCCACAAAGATAAGCGCTATGGAAAGGAAGATCAGCCACCAGAAGCGGCCGATAAAATTACTAAGCCCAATCACGATCTTCGTCGGCAAAGGCAGATCCACGCCCATGCTGATGAACATGTTGGCGAAGATGGGCACCACAAATTTGAGCAGGCATCCCACAACCAAAGCGGCAATAGAGATAACGGAAACCGGATAGATCAAAGCCGACTTCACCGCCGATTTCAATTTGACGGCCTTTTCCACGTAGGTAGCAAGGCGCTGCAGAATCGTATCGAGAATACCGCCGGCTTCGCCCGCTTCAATCATGTTGGTGGTGAGATCGTCAAAAATTTTGGGATACTGCCGCATCGCGTTTGAAAGCGTTGCGCCGCCTTCAACGCTCTGGCGCACGCCGGTCAAGCATTTCTGGAAGACCTGGTTCTCCTGGTTTGCGGCCAGGATTTCCAGACACTGCACCAGGGGAAGTCCGGCATCGATCATGACGGAAAACTGCCGGAAGAAAACGGCGATGTCCTTAACGGGTACTTTGCCGGTGCCCAGTTTCG
>DATBVH010000362.1:0-4130 GCA_036515395.1 Candidatus Angelobacter sp. | reverse complement strand
AGCTTTGGCCAGGGCGTGGAACGCATCTTCCCATTCAACTCCAAGGTGCTGGATAAAGTTGAGATCGTGCGCTCCAATCAGGTGCGTCGCGCCAAGCTGTTTTACCTGCGCGCCCTCAAAGGCAAGGCCGCGCGTCTGCGTGAAGTTGACCATCGTGCCGTTGCCGCTAAGGCTGAGACCGCCGGCTCAGCAGAATAATTTTCTATACGCTTCAGGAGCTGCGGAAGAAATTTCCGCAGCTTTATATTTTTCCACCCTCGGCTGGGGCATAATAAACGGCAGACCTTCTGTGTCTATCGATCTTCATGGCTAATTCTCTTTCCACTCGTAATGCCCCGTCAGAGCTTTTTGAGGGAGCGTATTACTCCATCATTGACGACGAAACGTTTAGTATCGCCAAGGTGCTGAAGCTTGAGGCGGAGATCGTTCACGTCAGGATCTACAAGCAGCACTTTCCGCAGCGCCCGCGATCTATCGATCCTGCTGCGCTCACCCTGGGAACCATTCACGATAAAGATGGTTTTGGGATGGGGCATCTGCCGCTCCGGCTGGCAACTTTTATGGAGAGCGAACCCATTTTCCTGACGCATGCTGAGCTGAAGCCTGAAGAGCTTGAGGGTTACAATCTCTGGAAAGAAAGCGCCGATGGAGGCGTCTGGGAATAATGTCCGCTGCTCCCCAACCCGTACGCGTCAAGCGCAAGAAGCGCGTGATCCCGGTAAATCCCGCGACGGGGCTGCCGTTTTCCAAAGGCACCATGAAGATGCGGCTGCTCAAGCGGCTGAAGTGCACACAGAAATTTGAAAAGCTGGCCTGGGAATCCGGCGCGCGCCTGGTGGCTGGCGTGGACGAAGTCGGGCGTGGCTGCCTGTTTGGGCCGGTTGTGGCCGGAGCAGTGATTCTTGAGCCCGGCTATCGCATCAAGGGCCTGCGTGATTCCAAACTAATAGATCAGAAGACCCGCGAGACGCTGGCCGAGCGAATCAAGCAGCACGCCATCGCTTACGCGGTTGCAGCCGTGGACGTGGCGCGGATTGACCAAATCAATATTTATTGGGCGTCACTGCTGGCCATGCGAGAAGCCGTGGCGCTGCTTTCTCCTGCACCGGACCATCTGCTAGTGGACGCGGTGCGCGTGAACTGGGAGTGCCCGCAGACCAAGATCATCCATGGCGACGCGCTTTCCATCTCAATTGCCGCGGCGTCGATCATCGCCAAAGTCCACCGCGACGAAATGATCCGCCGTTGGGCCCCGGTCTATCCGGAGTATGATCTGGCGTCGAACAAAGGCTACCGCTCACCCAAACACCTGGCCGCGCTGAATGAGCTTGGCCCCACGCCGCTCCACCGGCTGTCATTCGCTCCGGTATGGATGTGCCAGGGCACAGAGCAGGAAGAGTTTGAGTTTGAGGATGATGAGGCGCTGACTGCGGATGGCATAAGCGAAATCCCATAGTATTGCCCTCAGTTGCCGACCTTACATAACTCGGCTGCAAGATTTCTGCGCGTCCGCCACAAATAACAAACCTCTCCTGACGAATCAATAGACCGCCTGAAGAGAGGTTGTGAGATCAGGGACTTGATCGAGGGTAAGAAGCTTTAAGCCACTTGCCCTTGATGTGATCGAACGTAATCCTGCTCGATCATTTGCATCTGGTCTTTTAGCCGAAGTTTAACCTTCTTTATGCGCACTTCTTCCAGCTTTTCATCTTCCGTCAAGTATCTTTTTTCAATCAGGGAGTGAAGGCGCTGGCAGTATTGAGTGTGTTCCTGGGCCAGCCGACGAAACTCTTCGTGACTGGCGAGAAGCTGTTCGCGAACGGAATCCACCATTCTTGAAGAACCTCCTGCGTGTTCTTTCATCGAACGTTAACACACGGTCAGGGTTGGTTCAATCAAAAAGGCCTGTTTTATGGAAATTTAAATTTCAGCAGCAAGGCATCCTCTGGCGGGTTTTGATAGTACATTTTTCTACGTCCAACCTCCAGAAATCCCCATTTCTCATAAAGAGACCGCGCCGCCCGGTTGGATTCCCGCACTTCAAGAAAAACCGTATCGCCACCGTGACTTTTAACGATATCCAGCAACTCGCCCACCAGCCTTGAGCCTAGTCCGTGCCGCCGCGCCGCGCCCGTAACCGCAATGTTTTCAATCTCCCATTCATTGTCTAACTGCCGTCCGACGATGAAACCGACGACACTTGCATCCTGCTCCACAACCAGTGCAGTTCGGGACAGTGGCTGGGTTTGGGTCTGGTGATCGATCTGCGGAGCGACGACCTGGGGATTGACTTGGCGCTGAGCCTCAGCTTCATCGAGGGAAAACAGCTTGAGGTATTCAGCCGGGTTCCACTGCGCGGCGGTAGCCGAGTGCGACGCGATTTCCACAAGGCGCGGCTGGTCAGAGGGCTTGGCCGGACGCACGCGGACCATAAGTCAGCGGAGTCCTTTGAAGAAGATTTCAGCGTCTGACCGGCGGAGATAGTTCGCGTCTAGTGCTTCCACGGAAACGGTTTCACCCGCCAGCAATTTTCCGGCGCCGATACGCGCAATCACTTCGCTGCCCGGAGCTGTAACCACAACAACTGCGGAGTGAGAGCTTGAAGCGAGTTCGGCCAGCGCAGGATCGCTGGTGATGATCACGGCGGGGCGCTCTATCGCTAGCGTGGCCAGAAAATCCTGCTGCGTCAGCAGTTCTTCGCGCTGTTTCAGCAATGCACCTTCAGATTTCTTTGCGGACGAAGCTCCATCCTTCTGATATAAGCCGAGAAAAACTTCTTTTCTGCCGGCATCGATTGCTGATGCGATTGTTCCCGTCCGATCCCCCAATGACGCCAGAGCTTCCAGGATCGATACGGTTGCAATTGGCTTATGCAAGGTTTCTGCCAGACCTTTGATCGCGCTTAGTCCTACGCGCAGCCCGGTGAATGATCCTGGCCCTGATGCAGCCGCAAATCCGCCTAGGTCTTTTACTCCGTAGCCATTTTTCTTGAGCAGCGAGGCGAGCGTGGGAATCAACTGCGCAGAGAACGTCCCACCGGCAATAGATGCCGACTCGACCACGCGAAACAATTCCTTGTCCGCTTCGGCCAGCGTAATGCCGCCGGATTGGCCCGATGTGTCAATTCCAAGAACCAGCATGGAGCATCTCAACAGCGCTGCCGTGTGGCAACTGAGAGTTCATCCTCCTTCGACAGTTTGCCACATGGCATATGTATAGATGAGCTGAGCAACGCCCAATACGAGGACAGTCACAAACCAGAACTCAATCGACACCCCAAGCGTTGCGTTTCGTTCAGGGATGAAAAGCAATAGCGGTGTAAGGCATAGGATCCACAGCGTACGAATAAACTTTCGTCGATAGGAGAGCCCCCAATAAAGTAGATGAAATCCTTTATCAGTGCCGGTTGGCCTGAACATCGGTGCACCGCAATGCACGCATAAGCGCGCTTTCTGCGATATGGAGCGTGTGCAGTCGGGACAAGTCTCAAGGCCCATTGGAATATCTCACTTTCTTATCATCTTTAACGGCGCGTCACTTTCATTTGTCTTTCTTTATCCAAAGCGGAGCGAGTGAACCCTACCGTCAGAATAACCTATGAGGCTAAAGCCAGTTGGCGACGAATCATGGATTGAGGCCTTCATCGCTCTGCTGATATTTCGCGATCTGCCATGGTCCCCATATATGCCGTCCTTGCTGGCTCAGATCCTCGCATCACTTTCCGCCGAGCCCTTCCACAAACATCCAGAACTCTTTGTTGTTGCGATAAGGCAGAAATGAATCATCCCGCGTGGGATCGGGCATGCTTTCGCCGGCAATGACGTTGGTTTTTCTGTTGAATGCTTCCTGTAAATGTATCTTTGCGCCAGCCAGATTGTTTTCTTCTGCATCCGCACATGCAAGGTTGTAGTAATACAACGGATAGTCAGGGTCGGCTGCAACTGCTTTTTCAAAAATTGCGCGTGCTTTGGGAATGTTCCCCGACATGCCGTATGACATTCCGGCCTGGTCGGTGATGACCCGCTGCATCGTTTTTGTATTCTGACCCGGGCCCTCATCCAGCTTGGCTAGCGCTTTTTCAAACACTGGAGCTGCGGGGCCATACATGTGATGCTGGTAAAGAATCTGTG
>DATBVH010000361.1:0-4611 GCA_036515395.1 Candidatus Angelobacter sp. | reverse complement strand
ACCGCGCAACAATTCCCGCCACCACCACCACGAACGCGCCAGTCGGCCCGCCAATCTGTACGCGCGATCCGCCAAGCGCGGAAATCAAGAAACCGGCAATCACGGCGCAATACAATCCCGCCTGCGGCGGCATGCCGGACGCAATCGCGAACGCCATCGCCAGCGGCAGCGCCACCAAACCTACCGTCACGCCCGCGATCAAGTCAGCGACGAAGTCCCGCCGCGAGTAGTTCTTCAGTGCCAGTACGGATTTTGGGACCCACTTGGTGCTCATTGGATTGTGCGGAATCGCTTAGATCAGTGTAGCTGAATTGGCAGCAGCTTCAATCGGCGGAAGAACCTACTTTGGTGTAGCACTTCTGAGTTTTGCCACTGAAATAACGGCAAAATGGATAGCTGTATCGAAGCGGCTCAGCCGGCGTGCTGCTTCTGCTTTTGCTGATTGAAGACCGGAGAAATCTCGCGCAGGCGCGCAACCGTCTCCGGAATCACTTTGATCGCGAAATCAATATCGTCATTCGTTGTCTGCTTGCCCAGACTGGTGCGGATGCTGGCTCGCGCTCTCTGATGCGGCAATCCCATTGCCAGCAGCACGTGTGAAGGCTCAATCGCGCCAGAAGAGCACGCCGCTCCGCTCGACACCGCCAGCCCCTTCAGGTCAAGCGCAATCACCAGCGCCTCGCCTTCAACGTGATCGAACCATAGATTCGTCGTGTTCGGCACGCGCGGCGCTCCCAGTCCGTTCACGCCCACATCTTCCATCGCCGCTAGAACTGCATCCTGCAGGCGGTCGCGCAGCGCGGCCATCTCTGCCGGCCCGCCACTCTCCAACCATTGCCTGGAAATTTCCGCGGCTTTCCCGAGTCCAACAATTCCCGGCAAATTCTCCGTTCCCGCGCGGCGCTGGCGCTCGTGGCTGCCGCCATAAATCTGCGGCTGGATCAGCGTTCCCTTCTTGATGTAAAGCGCGCCGGTTCCCTGCGGCGCATGGATCTTGTGCCCTGAGATGGATAGCGCGTCGCAGGCAATCTTCTGCACGTCAATCGGCACTTTCCCGGCGGCCTGTACCGCATCGGTGTGAAAGAAAACGTCTGCCTCCTGCGCAATCTTGCCAATCTCTTCCACCGGCTGAATCACTCCGGTTTCATTGTTCGCCATCATGATCGTGATGAGCCGCGTGTTAGGCCGCAATGCCATTTCCACGTTGCCGACGTAGATTTCGCCTCGCGCGTTGACCGGAACATACGTGACTTCGCATCCCATCTGTTCCAGCCGCTTGCAACTATTAGTGACCGCGCTGTGCTCAATGGAGGAAGTGATAACGTGATCGCCGCGCTGCACCAGCCCAAAGATGCCCAGGTTGTCGGCCTCAGTGCCGCCGCTGGTAAAAACAATTTCCGCCGGACGCGCATTCACCAGCGCCGCTACCGATGCTCGCGCCTTTTCCACCGCCGCCCGCGCGTGCTGGCCATAATGGTGAATCGACGACGCATTGCCGAACTGCTCCAGGTAAAACGGCCGCATCGCCTCAAACACCTCCGGCAGGACCGGGGTGGTGGCATTGTTATCGAGGTAAACGCGGCGCATGGCTCTATTCTACTGCTTTTTTCTGTAATCCCGAGCGCAGCGAGGGAACCCTATAGCACCCATGCTCAAGATTCATGGACATCTGATCGGAAGCGGTAAGAAACAATTTGAAAGAAAAAGGACCACGGTGGGTTGTGGTCCTTGCAAATCATTACAGATAGTAGGAACCCCCTCGCTGCGCTTCGGGGTTTCAGAAAAACTAATTGCTATTTGCCAATTGCTATTTGCGCTTTATCTCTTCTCTATCGCCACGTACTTATTCGGATACGCCGGGCCAATATAATCGGCGCGCGGACGGATCAGCCGGTTGTCGTCGAGTTGTTCAATCACATGCGCAGCCCAGCCGCTGATGCGCGACACGGCAAACACCGGCGTAAACAGGTCCACGTCGAGGCCAAGCGTGGTGTAGGTGGAAGCCGAGTAGAAATCCACGTTGGCGTTGAGGCCTTTATCTTCCTTGATGTACTTCTCGATCTTGGCCGACATTTCATACCACTTGGGGTTCGCTGAGCGGCCCAGGTCGCGCGACATAGCGCGCAGGTGCGTGGCCCGCGGGTCTTCCGTGTGATAGACGCGATGGCCAAAGCCGGAAATTTTCTTCTTGTTGGCCAGCATGTTCTTCACATGCGCCACCGGGTCCTCGCCTTTTTTGTCGATCTCAAACAGCATGCGCATGACGGCTTCATTCGCTCCGCCGTGCAGCGGCCCTTTCAGCGCTCCAATTGCGCTGACGATGGCGGAATGCATATCAGAAAGCGTTGCCGCGGTTACGCGGGCGGCAAATGTCGACGCGTTCAATTCGTGATCAGCGTGCAGAATCAGCGCAACGTCCAGAGCTTTTTCGGCAGTCGCGGACGGCTTTTCACCATTTAGCTGCAGCAGGAAATTCGCCGCATGGGAGAGTGTTGGATCAGGATCGACAATGTTCTTGCCTTTGCGGATGCGATCATAGCCCGCCACGATCATGGCAATCTGCGACGTCAGGCGGATGGACTTGCGAACATTCGCGTCGTGGTCAATCTTCTCTGCTTCTGGGTCGTAAAAAGACAGTGCGGAAACGGCGGTGCGCAGCACTTCCATGGGCGTCCCCGTCTTGGGAACGCGCCGCATCATGTCGTAAATGGCGGGATCCACTTTGCGTTCTGCTGCCAGCTTCTGCTTTAAATCGGCCAGTTCAGCCGCCTTGGGCAGCCGGCCAAACCACAGCAGATAGCATGTTTCTTCAAACGTGGATTTTTCCGCGAGCTCGTGGATATCAATGCCGCGGTAAGCAAGCACTCCGGCATCGCCATCGATGTAGCAGACCCCGGAACTGGCCGCAACTACGCCTTCTAGACCTTTTGTGATTGTGCTGGTTGACATTGTTTTCCCGTCGCTGGTTTCTGGCTTCTCTAGTGTTGGAAGCGGCTCTGTGCGCAACATTTCTTTATACTCCAAATGCTTTAGAGTTGCCAACCGCGCAGAAAGTTACCCTGACACTTCGGACGAGTAGTGCGCAGCGGGCGATGCGTTTTTCCTTGCTGCGACAGTTTATTTCCCTCACATCACGGCGGTCTGTGAGCCATGTCACATCCATTTAACGCGGCCCAGCAATGCCTGGGGTACTAAGAACGACGCTAAGAATGAATATTAAGAGAATAAAAGTGCTTGTCTGCGCCCGGCGGCGCGACCGGGCCCAAGTACAGCAAAAGTTCCTGAGTCTCTGGATCAGGGGTGGAATATCTTCCAGAAACCAATCGCTACAAATGGCACCAGCACGGCCAATACCCACAGCTTGGCTCTACCGCGGATCTTCTCTTCTTTCTCCCAGCGAAAGAGCTTGGCTCCCACGGTCAGACCAACAGCAATTGTTATCGCCAGTGCGCCGGCCGCCCCCCAGGGGAAGCCTTTGCCTTGGATCATAATTTGGCGCATCCCACTCACCAGATATGTAGCCGGGATAAAGCCGGAGATAATTCTCAGGATGGGGGGCCCGAACTGAAGAGGAAATGTGGCGCCACTCAGGAACAGCATGGGGAAATAGAGCAACTGCACCAGGATCGTGCCTTCCTGCATGTTATTGGCGACGGACGCAATCACCAGTCCGATGGAACGGAATGTAATCAGCGCCAGAGAAATGAATGCTATCAGTGCGAGCATGTGGTTGGGCCAGGGCAGGTGATACCAATAGTGCGTCATGGCAAGGAGCAAGAGGATGTATGGCAAAAAAATCATCCAGCCAGTCACCATGGACGCCACCAGAAGTGGCGCCGGCGTAATCGGCGTGACCTTGTACCGCCGCAGGATGTTCAGCTCACGCTCCTGCAAGGTGCGAATTCCTGCCCCGAACAGCCCGTTTCCCAAAATCCCGAGCGTGACGGACATGGTAACGACCGTGGTAGCGCTCTCCACGCTTAGCCCTGCCCGCATGAACGTCCCAACTGTAAAGAAAAAGATGATGGGGAAGAGGTAATTGAAGAAAATCACCGTGCGCAGCCGCAGCGCCAGCTTCAGATCAATCGCGATCAATGTGAGATAGGCTTTCAATCCCTCAGCCTCTTTCCTGTCAGCTCTACAAAAACATCTTCCAGCGTTGGTTTTTTCAAATGGACGTCTTCCAGTTGCAGTCCCTCTTGATCCAGCCACTTCATAATTTCAAAGAGCGTTCGCGCTGGCCGCGACGAGTAGACCGTTAGCGAGCGCCCGTCTTCACCCAATTTGCTTTTCACTGCCTCCGGCCACTGGGGCAGCGCGTTGCCATTCAGAGGCTGGGCAGTAACAATATCGATCCGCGACTGCTCCCGGCTTTTCTGCTGTAATTCTCGCGGCGTGCCCATGGCCACGATCTTGCCCTCATCGATGATCGCTACCCGATCGCACAGGCGCTCCGCTTCTTCAATGTAATGCGTGGTCAGCACCACGGTGCGCTTCTCTGCCTTCATTTCCTCAATCAACCCATGAATTTCCAGCCTGATCTGCGGATCAAGTCCGGTCGTAGGCTCATCCAGGAAAAGCAGTTGCGGATCATTCACCAGGGCCAGAGCC
>DATBVH010000360.1:0-3032 GCA_036515395.1 Candidatus Angelobacter sp. | reverse complement strand
ATACGGCGAACGCCGTTCCTAAAATCAGGCTAAGCGCAGTCATGGGCGAACCGCTGCAATGGATGCCCGACGGCAAAACGCTGCTGGTTCAGACAGTGCCGTCTACGCGCGGCAATCCTCCGGCAGCGCCGAAGTCGCCCGATGGTCCAATCATTCAGGAGAGTGACGGCAAGCGCGGCCCCGTGCGCACCTTTGAAGATTTGCTGCAAGACCGCCATGACGAAGATTTATTTGACTATTACGCCACCACCCAGCTTGCGCTGGTAAAGAACGGCGTAACAACTCCCGTCGGCAAGCCCGGGATTTTTTCTCGCATAGAACCTTCTCCGGATGGCAAGCATCTGCTGGTCAGCCGCATCCAGCATCCTTATTCGTACATCCTGCCAGAAAGCGAATTTCCGCGCGAAGTGGAGATATGGAGCCTCACGGGCAAGGTGGAATATAAAGTTGCCAGCCTTCCGCTGGAAGAGCATGTCCCCATTGAGGGCGTTCCGCTTGGGCCCCGCGATTACCAATGGGTTCCCACACAGCCAGCAACTCTAATCTGGGCGGACGCACTGGATGGCGGCGATCCCAAAGCCAAAGCCCCGTTCCGCGATGAAGTAATGATGCTCAGCGCGCCGTTTACTGATGATCCTCGCGAATTGGTGAAGCTGGAGCAGCGTTTCGTGCCTTCAGGAAGCGCCGGCGGCTTCCGCTCCGGCTCGGCCATTGATTGGACTGAAAATGGCCGTGGCTTGGTACGTGATTACAATCGCGACCGTCGCTGGCTGCGCACTTTCTTAATCGATATTGCTAAGCCGGACGGAAAGCCTCGGCTGATCTGGGAACGTTCGATTCGCGATCGCTACCGTGATCCCGGATCGCCACTGATGCGTACTTTGCCCAATGGCAAACGTGTGATGCGTCAATCAGGCAGCTCGATTTTCCTGGCGGGCAACGGCGCTTCGCAAAAAGGCGAATTCCCTTTTCTGGATCGCTTTGACCTGGATACTTTGAAATCTGATCGCATCTTCCAATGCGGCGATGCCCAGTATGAGTCCGTGGTAACGCTTCTGGCCGACGATGGCACGAAGTTTCTCACACGGCATGAGAGTCCTACTGAGCCGCCAAATTATTTTGTCCGCATGGCGAATGGTGCGGACAAAAAGGCAGTTACCGATTTCCCCGATCCCGCGCCGCAGCTTCACGGCATCACTAAGCAGCTGGTGACATACAAACGCGCGGACGGCGTCCAGCTTTCTTTCACACTTTATCTGCCGGCAAACCACAAAGAAGGTGAGCGCTTGCCCACCATCGTGTGGGCTTATCCGCTGGAATTCAATGACGCAGATACAGCCGGACAGGTTTCCGGTTCGCAGTATCGCTTTACCACCATCCCCGGCATTTCCCATCTGTTCCTGCTGACTCAGGGCTATGCCGTGCTGGATAATGCCACGATGCCGGTCGTCGGCGACCCTGAAACCATGAACAATACTTATGTGGAGCAGGTTGTCGCCAGCGCCAAGGCCGCCATCGATAAAGCCGTTGAAATGGGTGTTACCGATCCAGATCGCGTGGGCGTGGGCGGGCACAGCTACGGCGCTTTTATGACGGCCAATCTGCTGGCGCATTCTGATCTGTTCCGGGCCGGAGTCGCCCGCAGTGGAGCTTACAATCGCACACTGACACCATTCGGCTTCCAGAGCGAGCGCCGTACGATCTGGGAAGCTCCGGAGATGTACATCAAAGTCTCGCCTTTTATGCAAGCCGACAAGATCAAGCATCCGATCCTGCTGATCCACGGAATGGCTGACGATAACTCGGGAACTTTCCCTATCCAGAGCGAGCGCATGTATCAGGCCATCAAGGGTAATGGCGGAATTGTGCGTTACGTGCAGCTGCCATACGAGGCACACGGCTATCTGGCCCGTGAGTCCACCGAACACACGTTGTGGGAGATGGTTACGTGGTTCGATAAATGGGTAAAAAACGCGCAACCCGTAAGCGAGAACAAAGCTGCGGCGGCCCAGCACTAAGTGCAGGCTAGAAAACTTGATAATGCTATAGTCGTAAGCCCTTGTTAAACAGCGACTTAGCTCAACCATTAAAAAAATGGAAAAAAATGTGGAAACATATGAAACGCTTCGTCCCTTTTCTGCACTACTCAACAGGATGAACGGAAAAAGCACAAACTAGGAACGGCGGTGGTTGCCAAGGGGGTGTCACCGCCGAGCCTGGGATTGTGGCTCCTTATTTGCCTCTTCAGTAACAAAAGCGCGGCTACCTGGCCGCGTTTTTGTATTTAGTGAAGCTTTTGTCCAACGACTGATCCTTTCAGCTGTTCGACTTCCAACAACGAACACCGCTGAAATCGCAATCGACTCTTCCCGACAGCTAACATGAATGTCAGTAGTGGCTTGGCGTTGTTGCGACATGGGCCATTAGTTGCACAAGAGATAAATTGACAGATCGATTGGTGCGATGGACGATATCGCAGCCTGTACTTACGTAGCACAAACGAGGAGATTCTATGCGCAAGACGATTGCTTTGTTCATCCTGCTAGTACTCAGCGTGGCTGTTCTGGCTTGGGGCAGCACGTCAGCTTCGAATGAAAAGACCGCCATTACCGCAGTGGCGCAAAATTACATGGACGCTTATTACACTGCGGATGCCGCTCGCATGCAAAAGACATTGCATCCTGATTTCCACAAGCGAACCATCCAGACCGTAAATGGCCATACGGAAATCAGCGAAGACACCGTCCAGTCAATGATCGAAGGCGTTCGACTGGGAAGCGGCAAAGAAATTCCTGCTTCAGAGCGGGTCCAGAAGATTGAAGTTCTGGACGTTTACCGCGACGCCGCCAGCGTAAAGGTCGTGACAGGCCGCTGGATCGACTACATGCATCTTTCCAAACTGAACGGCCAATGGCGCGTTCTGGACGTGGTGCTGCAATACACTCGCAAATAGACGGCTCACTTGGACTACTTTTCAGTGGGCAAAACCGCCGCTTGCACGTCACATCGCGCAGCTCAGGCGGGGATATGCC
>DATBVH010000359.1:0-3635 GCA_036515395.1 Candidatus Angelobacter sp. | reverse complement strand
CCTCTATCACTTCGATAGTTGCCAGCTTGTAACGGGGAAACTGGATCGCAGCAACGTGCGCTGCGACTTTTTGCATACCTCCGAGCCGGGACACGGTCGTGTATCCGACTAAGGGCAATCCAACTCTCTCGATTGCTTGGGGAGTCAGGACGGTGTGGCCTGCACCGGTATCTATTAATGCCGGCATTTTTGAGAAGGTGGGTAGAGTAGGCCTGCTGGAGGAAGGAGAACGCAAGCCACGCGGCTCTCGAATAATGGGAGGGCCGACCTCGATTTCGAACCGAGGTCCAAACTGTTCAAGACGTAAGGGATCAGGCCGACCTGGAGGAAAGCGGTGCCTTGTCACGTTCGTTCAAAAGACCAAGAAAACAGGTTCCTGAGGAACAACCCTCTTTACGAGAAAATCAATATTCATTCCATACTCAGCAACACCAGCGGTATATGCCTGGTGGAAGTTATCGAAAAACCCAAGCAGACTCTGATCCTTGATAACAACGAACTGATCGCGATGTGTTCGCAGCCATTCACTCTTTTGAGCTTCGTAAAGCTGGATTTCAACGCTTAGCCGGACTGGAAGTGCTGTACTCATCTCAAATTTGATGCTGATATACGACCGAGGACACCGTAGAGCACTTGACCTCGTACCCATAGCATAATATATTTTACAGAATTTGACAAATATATTTGTTTTAGCAAATAAATTTTACAATGCCCAAACCTCCATCAGATCCTGATTTGAAAGCAGAGTTCGCCGCCCGTATCCGTGAAAAGCTGCACGAGCTTTCCGCAGCGGCCGTAGCCGCTGCGCTCGGTGTAAAGCGGCAAATGGTGTACAACTACAGAGATGGTCAGAATGCACCATCAACAGGAGTAATCCGAAGGGCGATGGAAGCTTGGCCCGGCTTCACAGTTAATTATCGAGGTAAGGTTTTGAGGTTACAGGATTTTGAAAGAAAGCCAGTGCTCACCGCGAGACAGACCGTTCAGTATGAACTTTGGGATGTTATTAAGAAGCTCGACTCCCAATCGGTAAAAATTGAGATTCTAGACAAGGAACCGTTATCCTCTTCAGTGCAACTTGGCATTCGAATATACTTCCGCAAGAACTGACTCCCATGATTTTCTCCAAATGAGCAACTGAAGATTCGTGTTGAAGTTGCGCGATTTGTCATGGTCTCCCTTGTGTTGCGTCGCGCAGATGCGCTCTGGCCAGAATGAGCAGGGGCTTGGTAACGTCTCGGGGAGAGCCAATGAATCGAGCCTGGCTCTTTGATCATCCAAAGCAGGTCGGCATATCTAGCCAAAATTAGCTAATTTCAGGTAAAATAAGGCTTTACCGCGAAAGGTATCAGAGGCAATGAAGCCAGCAATCCATCCTAAGTACGAAGAAACAAAAGTGCACTGCGCATGCGGAAACGCGTTTACCACCCGGTCGACCCACAAAGGCGCCATTAACCTGGAAATCTGCTCCAACTGCCACCCGTTCTTTACCGGGAAGCAGAAGCTGGTGGACACCGCAGGACGCGTTGAGCGCTTCCGCCGGAAATATGCCAAGTCCGATGCCGGCAAGGCCCAGGCAGCAAAGACCGCAGAGGCCAAGCAATAAGGCCGCAAGTTTGATTGAGGCCTCCGCCACGGCGGAGGCTTTGTTTTGAAAGAAGCAAATGGCAGTTTAGCAATTAGCAAGTGCGGAATATGGTTTGCTAATTGCTAATTGCCAACTGCTAATTGCGCATGAAGAAATTCTGGGAAAATCCGGCCAACGCTACCGTCGCACCGCGAGGCGCGCGGGTGCCGGAGTCTCTCCAGATCGGCGATGTGCGCATCGCGCCAGCAACGATTCTTGCTCCCATGGCGGGCGTTACGGACACGGTGTTCCGCCGGTTTATCCGCAATGCCAGCTTTGTTCGCAGCGCGCATGACGTGATGGCGCCACCAGAAGACGCCGACCGCGACATTGCCACATCAGAGCTGCATCAGTTGCAGAACCCCGATAGTCGCGAGCAGAAACCCTCAGCTGTTTTTGAAAAAAGCGCCTGCGGCTTGCTGATGACGGAGTTCACCTCGGCTGACGGACTCTTTCGCACGCGCGAATCCAAGCGCAAGCGCTACCTGACGTTCTACGAAGACGAGCATCCTATTTCAGCGCAGCTTTTTGGCAGCGATCCATACACGCTCGCCGAATCCGCCAAGATCGTGGAAGACGCCGGCTTTGACCTGGTCGATCTCAACCTGGGCTGTCCGGCAAAGCGCGTGGTCAAGTGCAATGGCGGTTCGGGCCTGCTGAAAGATCTGCCGGTAATCAAGACGATTTTTGAGTCGGTGCGCGCGGCAGTGAAGATTCCATTCACCGTGAAGTTCCGCCTAGGCTGGGACGATGAAAACATCGTCTGCGTGCCACTGGCCAAGATGGCCCAGGATTGCGGCCTGAACGGCGTGGCGCTGCATGCCCGTACGCGCGAGCAGGGCTACAGCGGCAATGCCCGCTGGGAGTGGATTGCCGCGGTTAAGGGCGCGGTGAAAATTCCCGTGGTCGGCAATGGCGACATTCGCACGCCGGAAGATGCGATCGCCATGGTGGCGCAGACCGGCTGCGACGGAGTGATGATCGGCCGCACGGCTGCATCGAATCCGTGGATCTTCCGCCAGATTCGCCAGCATGCCGAAACCGGACGCTATGACCAGCCGACGGAAGCTGATCGCTACCAGATGATACGCACATATTTCAAAATGCTGGTGGATGAAACCATGCACGGCTCACCGGGCAAGATGAAACAGTTTGTGGCCTGGTTCACACATGGAATCCCGGGCGGGAACGCGCTGCGTCGCGCTTGCTATGACGCGCATACAGGCCCGGCGATTCTGGCCAGTGTGGAACGGTTCTTTGAAGAGCTGCTGAGCGGTAATGCGCCTGAGCCTGTGCCCGTTGCGGAAACAGAGATGGATTTACTACCTGCGTGCGATTAACACATTGCGAAAAAATCGTTGGTAAGCGCTGAATTTTTTCAGGACTCCGCGTGCTTTTGCCGTTAGCTGCTTTTGGCAGAATGCTGGCCGGGCTGAGCGCTATACCTTATTCAATCTCTGCACATCGTGAATGCCCGGAATCTTTCTCAGCCCGCCGATTACGCGCTCCAGGTGCTTTACATCTTCAATATCGATCACAATATCGATCGTTGCCTGGCTATCGGCGGTGCGGGCTTCGATGTTGCGGATGTTCGTATTGTCGTCGGAGATCACGGCTGTAAGCTGCTTCAACATTGCCGGGCGGTCATCGCAAAAAACCGTCAGCTTCACCGGATATGTTCCGCGTCTATCGGCCTTATCAACCTTGAGCGGCTTGGCCCATTCCACAGCGATCCGCCGATCAGCCTCATACATCAGGTTGTTCACGTTGGGGCAGCTCACCGCGTGTACGGCCACGCCTTTGCCGCGCGTCACGTACCCGACAATCGCTTCTCCACGAATCGGATTGCAACATCGCGCACGATACACTAGCAGGTCGTTGTAGCCTTTTACTTTGATAGCGCCTGTGTCGGCGCTCTGGCCAAAGACACGCCGGATGACCGTGCCCAGCGTGCTGCCGACTTTCGGGGCTTCTTCCGCAGCGGGTGTCTGCTCAGAAATTTCCGGTG
>DATBVH010000358.1:0-4007 GCA_036515395.1 Candidatus Angelobacter sp. | reverse complement strand
CACGATAATGGCGAACTGGAAGACGTTCACGGCAGCGTGAAATCCATCAGCGCTCCAAGTTTCACCATCACCACCAAATCAACTGACATCACTTTTGCCACGGATGCCACCACCCGGTTTAAAGATGGCATTACTCAGCTTTCTGACCTGAAGGTTGGCGACATTGTTGAAGTTGACGGTATCACCAAGAGCGATGGTAGCAAGCTGGCGACCAAAGTCGAACGCGAAGGCAGCCAGAATGGTGAAGAAGCCGAGGGTCTGGTCTCTGCGTTGGATAACCCGCTGACGAAGATCACGATTATTCATCAGGTGGATTCGACAGGAAGTTCCAATTCACCCGTCACGGTGGATATCGGCGTGAACTCCAGCACGGCTTTCAGCGTCCGCGCAGACAAGCTGAACATCACTGCTCCGGCGTTTGACGCAACCCACATTGGCAAAGGCCAGCGCATTGAAGCTGATTCCAGCACCAATGTGACGCCGCTTCTTGCCACCAAAATAAAACTGCGCGAGCAGGCCCTGATCGGTACGGTTGCAGCTTCACCGGCGCCAGGCCCGTCAGGCTTCACCATCACCATCAGCCCGACGTCCGCCTTCGGAACATTGAGCGGCGCGACCAGTGTTGCGGTAACGTTCGCCAACGGCGCAACTCTCAAGACAGCTCCTGTGGCTGGAGCCACTATCCGCGCACGCGGCCTAGTGTTCTTCAACGCCGGAACTTACTCGATGATCGCCGTTCGTGACGACGACAATCACTAAACAGTTCCTCTACCCCTCAAACCTCGACGGCCTGCTTACGCAGGCCGTCTTTTTTGTCGCTGCGCTCCAAACAGTACTTGGTTATTTAGTATTTAGTACTTAGCTGTAATCTCGCAGCAGTTTCACCTATCCTGAAATGCGTTGGTCTTGCAGACAAATACCAAGTACCAAGTACTAACTACTGCTCCTCACGGCTTCGCATAGGGCAGCGCGCTCAACTCGCTTTCCGGCGCAACACGCACCTCAATCGCGCCTTCCTGGGGAAGCGAATCCAGGGGCAAGCCATCGCGCCACAAGGAGAAACGCACGCGCAGTTGAGTCCCGATGTCTGCTTTTAGCCGCTTCAATGGCATCTGGCACTCAAAAATTGAATCAATGCCAATCCTAAATCCATCATCTTGCGGCTGGCCATTTTCGCCCAGCTTCCATCCGTGAAGCTTGCCTTGCGAAATATCCGCTTCCAGCCGCACCGACTGGTTTACATTGCCACCATCTGGATTCAGTGTTTCTGTCGTCACCACCAGCCGCGTGTCTCCGGTGGCCCATTCCGCCGGTTCTTCGATAAAATCTACCCGGCAGTAAAGATTTTCTTCATCGATGCCGGCATAGCCGGTGTCGAGCAGAAAAAGTTTTCCATGCATGGCGGAAGAATGCCGGTCGGCCACGTGGGATGCCGCGCCCAGCCATTCGAAGTATTCAATATTTTTGCCATCCACTTCTGGATGGATATACGTGGTTTGCGGCGTGAACTGAGGTTTGGCGTGAGCGCCTGCAATCGGTTGCGCCAGCACATCCGGCGGCGTGCCGCCCAGGGCAAGATAGACATTGGAAAGATGCTTGCGGTAGAGCTCATCAAATTCACGATCATTCGCTGAATGGTGCTCCGGTCCGTACCACCAGTTCCAGTCACTGCCTTCCGCGATCAGCAATTCCTCATAAGCCAGGGCAGCCTGCTGTGCGGACGCCTTGCTCGCATTTGCTGTGAAGAAGTCGCGTGCTGCCGTGAGCTGGTCCCATGCCACGTTGTCTTCAGGCGCGCCGATCCATACATCGAAATTCGAATTGATCCACGAGCCTGGAACAATCGATCCAATCTCTGCGGGCGCGTGCTCTCGCTCTATGGCTTCAGAAACTGTCAGCGCTGCAATCGATGGATCTTTTTGAATGCCGTCGTATAGCCGCCGCAGAAATTCGCGCCCTGATTGCGGATAAAATTCCCAGGCGTTCTCGCCATCAAGAATGATCGGCACGACTGCCGTCTTGCCTTTGGCCAGCACCGGCTCGGCTGCCTGCTTTACGCGACGAATAAGATCATCGGCAGCTTCTTGGGCCGGCACGCCGGAATAGACAAAGCCGATCAGGTCAGAGAGCGAATGATCGCGGAACACCATGCTCATCTCTGCCGCGCCCTGCTGCCAGCGGAAAATCTGGTAGAGCTGGGCCGCGCTGTCGGCTTCCAGTCTCCCGGTGCCGTCGCGGTGGAAGATGGTTCCCAGCGACCGGCAGAGCACACCTTCATCTGTGGCCATCCACTTCACGCCCAGGTCGTGCGCGATCGTCAGGGCTTCATTGGAAACGCTCCCTTCAGATGGCCACATGCCCTTTGGCCTGGCGCCAAAAACCTGTTCATGCAGCGTCAACCCGCGTTCAATTTGCTCACGCGCATCTTCAGGATGGCGGAATCCTTGCGATGGCAACGGCAAGCCATGGTGAGACACTTCGCCAATATTCGTGTCACAAACCAGCGGCAGAATGGGATGGTAAAAAGGCGAGGTGGAAATCTCAATCGCGCCGCGCTTCCCTGCCGCGGCATAGACCGGCAGGACCTTGGCCAGAAACTTTTGCTGAATTGCGATTACCTGCTCCTGATCTTTCAACGAAAAATCGCGGGCTTTGCTGATGAGTTCGCGAATGAGTGGATCGTCAAGGAAAAATTCGTCCATCCATGCGATCTGTGAGAGCACCTGGAGATCTGTGATATCGCCATTACTCATACGCCGCGCGTTGTTCATGGTATCTTGTGGGCGGCCATGAAAGTGCTGTTCCAACTCACGATAGCGCGGATAGCGGCCAATCATGTTCTCTGAATTCGCCTGAAACAGATACTGGACGGCAAACTGCCGCTCGGCCAGGTCCATCTCAGTCGCGGGCATAGCTGCTACCTGCAGGAATGGGTCCTGCGCCGTTCCATTCACGTACTCCTGCAATTGCGTGATGAGCGAAGGGACGAGGTTAAACGTCTGGTGCAGGCCGGAAAATTCATCCAGCAGCTTCACCATGCCGTAATAGTCTTTTAGCGCGTGCAAACGTACCCAGGGCAGGCAATATTGCCCGGTGACCAGGTCCTTGTAATACGGCTGGTGCATGTGCCAGAGAAAGAGCAGATGGATGGCGGGCGTATCCATTAATTATCCATTAATAACACAAGCGGGCTTCTGCTAGACTTTAGTCAGCCTGAGGTCCTTCGCGCTTTGGCGTTCAGGATTTCGCCTGCGGGCTCCCGGTGACGCTTACGCCCGCAACCCGGCTCAAGAAAACGCGTGCGCATCTTTACCCGATACATACTGAAGGAAGTGCTCTGGCACGGGCTCATTGGGGCCTCAGTCTTCACGTTTGTGATTTTTATGCGCGAACTCACGCGCATTCTTGAAGCCGTAGTGCGCAACAGCGCTCCTTTCCCCAGCGTAGCGGAAATTTTCTTTCTCACTCTGCCCGCCGCATTGAAAGTCACCATCCCCATGGGAGTGCTGGTGGGAATCCTGCTTGGCCTCAGCCGCATGGCCGCCGATAGTGAAGTCACGGCGATGCGGGCTTCCGGCGTGAGTGTGCGCAAATTCCTCAAGATCATTTCCGTCTTCGGCATTGCCGCCTGGTTGCTGGCTCTGGTCAATACAGTCATTGTGGAACCCCGCTCCGCCGCTGCCCTTGCCGGGCTGCAAAATAAGCTGGCGGCCACCCAGATCTCTTTTGAAGTCCAGCCGCACGTCTTTTATGAAGGCTTCAAGAACCATGTCCTTTACGTCGAGGATGTTTCCAGCGCGTCCGGCGCCGCGGTCTGGAAAAATGTTTTTGACGCTGATATCAGCATTCCTGGCGCTCCCAAGATCACCATCGCCAAAGAAGCTATCGTCAGCGCTTCCGGCACGGACACGATCCGGCTTCATCTTATCAATGGCGAAACGCACGATACGAATTCCCGCACGCCTGATCAATATACGATTACAACTTTTCAAGATACTGACATTGTT
>DATBVH010000357.1:0-4590 GCA_036515395.1 Candidatus Angelobacter sp. | reverse complement strand
AGCGGCGCTGCTAGAATCTTGGCTATGAAAACAGAACGCTGTCTGTTGGCACTGATCTTCACGATGATTCTTCCCGGGACGCTGTTGGCGCAGGCGGGACGACGGGCTGCGCCTCCGCCGAAGACCGCCGATAAATGTCTTTTGAAAGAGAACGTCAACGAAGATATCGCCGCGCAGGTAAACAAGTTCAAGCTTGTTTCCATGCCTTTCAGCGTGAATGGCCTGACCGAGAATGAACGCAAGATGGTTTACAAGCTGGTGGAAGCTTCGCAGTTTCTGGAAAGCATCTACTGGCGGCAAAGCGATCCCAAAGGCTTGGAGCTATACAAGAGATTGCTCGGCTGCAATCAGGTAATGAACCAGAAGATCCGGCGCTTTCTGATGATCAATGGCAGCCGCTATGATCTGCTGGAGAACAACAAGCCCTTTATTGGCAGCGACCCATTTCTGCCCGGACACGCTTTATATCCCGCAGGTATTACACGGCAGGAGATAGAAGCTTATGTCGCGAAACATCCAGAAAAGAAAGCCCAGATATATAGTCCCTTCACCGTCGTCAAGCGGCAGGGCGGCGAGCTGGTCGGGATTCCCTATCACATTGAATACAAGCCATGGCTCGTGGGAGCGGCAAAGGCGTTGCGTGAAGCCGCCGCGTTGAGCCCGGACAAAGCGTTTGCCAACTTTCTGCATCTGCGAGCGGATGCACTGCTCACCGACGACTATTACAAGAGCGACTTGGCATGGCTCGACCTCGAGAACCCGAAGTTCGACATAATCTTTGCTCCGTATGAAACCTATCTCGACGATCTGCTGGGAGTGAAAACTTCTTACGGCGCAGCGGTGATGATCCGCAATCAGGAAGAAAGCGCCAGTCTGGATACGTTTAAGAAATACGTCCCTGACATACAGGACGCTCTGCCTCTGGCGCCTGAAGATCGGCCGTCAATGCAGGGCAAGAGCACGCCCATGGAGGTGATGGACACGCCTTTCCGGGCTGGCGATCTGCGTCACGGCTACCAGGCGGTGGCAGACAATCTGCCCAATGATCCGCGCATCCACCAGGAAAAAGGTACCAAGAAAATCTTTTTCAAGAACTATATGGACGCGCGCGTGAATTACGTGGTGCTGCCCATCGGCAAGCAACTGATGCGGGAAGACCAGGCAGCGCTCGCCAGCATGGAAGGATATCTTGCCATCGTCCTGATGCATGAAATCTGCCACGGACTAGGCCCGGCATATGCGCGCACCGCCGCGGGTAAAGCTGATATCCGTGAGTCGATTGGACCCACCTACGCCGGACTGGAAGAAGCCAAGGCCGATATCGTTGGCTTGTTCGCGCTGAACTGGCTGATGGATAAAGGCGTGATCCAGAAAGAACAGGCCAACACGTTTTATGCTTCGCACGTTGCTGGCATTTTCCGTACGGTGCGTTTCGGCGTGGCAGAAGCGCATGGGCGCGCGGAGATGATGGAATTCAACTACCTGGCCGAGCAGGGTGCGATCACGTTTGATCCCAAGACCTCAAGGTATGCAATTGATTTCACAAAGATGCCGCAGGCCGTTGCTACGCTGGCCAAAGAGCTGCTGGAAATCGAGGCTACAGGCGACAGGAACCGCGCTGAGGAATGGTTTAAAAAGTATGATTCCATGCCGGCTGAGTTAAAATCGGCGCTAACAAGCGTGAAAGATGTGCCCGTGGACATTGATCCAGTCAGCGCATTTGGAGAACAGATTCAATGAGGCCAACGCAGGAAGCGCAAAATCCAGAAGAACGCCGCAGGTTTGAGCGGGTGGACATCGCGCACCAGTCACAAGTGCTGGTGATGGAAGCCAAAGGCGGGCAGGCCGGTGTCCTCCGCCAGTTGGCGCGCGGCGGCTTTATGATGGAGCCGGAACGGCTTTACAACGAAGACAGCAAAATCTACAACTTCACCATCCATGAGCCAACGGAAGACATCCGCGTGCGCGTGAACGCCCGGCTGCGCTTTGCCGATCAGCAATATGCCGGTTTTGAATTTGTTGATCTCGACCCTGAGGCTGCGGTGGAGATAGGACACATCATCGGCAAATATTACGAACATACCAAGGCTTAGGAATCGCGCGTCATCGCCGGGATCGCCGTAATCGGAACAAGCCTACCGCGCTGATTTGCGAGGATGATCGCGGATCAGAAAGAGATTTACACAATAGTTATTCATCGGTGAAGTCTCTGAAATCGATGGGAGTTTTCTGTCTAGTTCCAATTGCTATCCGCGTTTATCTGAGAAAATCCGCGGTAAGCTTATTTTTCGATCTCGGGAGATGATGCGCGATCCCCGCTATTCCAGGACCGGCTCGCGCCGAAACCGCACTGCGTGGTTCGCCAGGCGGTTGGCTTCCTGGTTCTGCTCGCGCGGAATGTGGGAGATGCAAAAGTTCAAGGTGCGGGCCAGTTTGCGGCACATCCAGTGGAGAGAGTAAAGGCGCGGGCTGCGGCAGGAATATTCGCCAGTCATCTGTTTCACTACCAGCTCTGAGTCGCTAAAGACGCTTAAAGAGGTGGCATTGAGCTCCAACGCACGCTGCAGGGCTTCCAGCAGAGCGGCATATTCGGCCACATTATTGTCATGGTGGCCAATCCAGCGGGCGATCCGGATCATTTCGCCGTCCGGCTTCTCAATCAGAACGCCAATACCAGATGGCCCCGGACTGCCGTGGGAGCCACCGTCGACATAGGCGATGAGATCTGACATCTTCTCTCTAAGAGACACAATGAGGCAGATCAGGTTGTGCCGTCAAGAACATCTTTGGTTCATTCGCACGTTTGGCGCGTTTTGGTGCTGCACCTTCGGCACAAAGATTTTGTGGAAAGCGTTGTGGAAATCACGGACACGCCAAAAGTATGGCGCTCATCACCGCGTTTTATCAGTGTTTTTCAAATCGGGAATATGAGGAAAAAAATCTTCGTTTGCACAGATCATGGGCGTTGACTTTTCACGCTCTTCAGCTAGGATCACTCATGTCGACGGTCGAAAGGGTTAGCCAAAATAAACAGTGGCTGATCCGAAGTAGACTGAGTGACCAGGTTCAGTGGAGTGATCCAGTGAATACCCGGACCCGAAAAAACCGACAAGCTCTGCGAGGGGCAGGTTGGGGTCAGGAACTGCGAAAGCAGTGGTCGCATCAAGGGCTGTGACGGTACATGCATCCACGTTGTTAACTCCCTCGCAGGAGTTGGCGGCTAGAGCATAACCAATGTCACAGCCTTTACTATTTCTAGCAGACACTGCAGCCACCACGCCTTTAGCTATATCCCATCCTTTTTCCCCCAAATCACAAGCTGATCAATTGAGTTACGCCAATCCGTAAGTTGGAATTTTTCTGTTCCACGGATTCATCCATCGTGTCTAATCTCTGGAGCGGCTGGATTTTGAGCAACCGGCGTGGACCTTGGCAATTCGTTCCGCCTGTTATCCGACTCCTGGCTGCGCTCCTTAGGGTTTCAGGTATAGCTGCCTGAAACCCATTTTTGTCGCCCGCAATCCCGTGGGACTCAAGCCCCTCGTGTTCGCCATCGGGCCTTATATGTCCAAACCCGACCTAGACTTAGGGCAGGGCGTGCCCGGTTCCGACCCCCTAAAGGCCAAGGGTGTGCTGAAGGGTTCTGAACTATAATTCCGTTGAATTGATAACTAAGTTTCACGCTACTCCGCCAATGAGGGCGAAGTAGCGGGCAGGATTTGCACTTAAAAAGGGTCAAGGACAATGCTTACTGAAGACGAAATCTCAAGAATAAAACAAGAGGAAACAATTCGTCTTGAGACGCAGAAGGCGCATGTCGCGCCCCGAGAGAAAAGTTGGTGGGACTATCTGAATAGTCAGTTTGCTCTCTGGGTATTGAGCAGCGTCGTCCTGTCGTTTATTACTTACTACTGGAACCATCGCAATGACGAGCGCCTTGCACAACAGAAGCACCAGCAAGCCGAATTGGACAGGCAAAGAGAAGACTCGCAGTTCCTCGCAACCTTGCTGCCTTACCTCACGAATCGCGATGTTCTCGTACGTCTTCGAGCCCAGGAAGTGATCATCTCTCGTTATCCGGCAGACAGAGTCCCTCCTCAAGTGCAGTTATTGCTGGTAAACGCCGTCGATAAAGAATCTTCTGATCCGGGGGTGCAACAGACAGAGGAATCCAAGCGGTTGCTGGCAAGTGTCGCTACAACTTATGCAAGGGTACAAACTTCCACAGCAGATGACGCCTTAAAACCCCTCTTAGCGTCGGCGCAAGCGGAGAATAAACAGCAGCAGATCACCTTAAGCTACTACCGAAAAGACATCGATGTCCAAGTCAATCATGTCGATTTTGACAGTCTTGCAGAGTTGTTTTCTAAGGCCGGTTTTAAAGTGCAGGAGCCCACCAGTGGCGCGAGAAACCCGAATTTGGAGACAAACGCTCTTTGGGTCGCTGACAATGTAACCGTAAGCCAGGCAAAGTACGTAGCTCTTGTGCTCATGAATGCGGGTATGCGGATAAGGGCATTGCGTAGATTTCGACCAGACCCCAGCGGCGCTTCGCGCAAGCTCAATACCATTGAAATTGGGTCCGACGCG
>DATBVH010000356.1:0-6933 GCA_036515395.1 Candidatus Angelobacter sp. | reverse complement strand
AGCCACTTTGACGCTGAACCCGGTAGCTGCGCCAACCACCACGTCACTAGCCGTAACTGCAGGCGGCCGCAGCGGCGAACGAGTTGTATCCAACCCTGCAGGCTTGAGCGTTGCAACCGGCACCACCGGCAACGCGCAGCTTGCTCCCGGAACTGTGGTAACGCTCAGCGTAGCCAGCGGACGCGATGCTATCTGGGGAGGCGCTTGCTCCAGCAGCGGCGCCAAGACCAGGAGCTGTACGCTGACGTTGAACGCAAATTCGTCAGTGACAGCGAACGTGCAGTAAGACTGCACGACAAGAAAGCGCTCCTTGCCCCCGGCAACCCCGGGGGCGTTTTTATTGGTGGAAAAGTTGAAATGTCCTTTAGCTGGCGGCAGCGATTGGTGAATGTGCCGGCAAACTGACTTCAGCGTCAAAGCGCCCCAGCACCTGGCATGGGTGTCCGGCATGATAGCGCATGGTAAGATTGCCGCCGGTAAAAACCACTTCTGTATAGCTGACTGTTACAGCGTCAGGACGATGCACGCAGATGCTGAAGGAACCGCGCACCGGCGAGTGCGAGGCGTGAAGTCCGCGCAGCCATTCGGCTGAGCCCGCATCCCGGCGGCGCCACGATTCATAGCACGTGCTGCCGCGCACTTTTCGAGCCATGTCGTCGGAAACGCCGGAAGAAAACCAGTGGCGGACATCCCATCCAATGCGAATAAACTTCAGTTCACTTCCATCCCACTGGCATTGGCTGATGATCTGCTCCGCGGGAAAGATACCAACCAGCATAAAAGGCAAGATGCCGCGTAGATTAAGTTGCTGAAAGAGCCGCATGGCTTCCGGAAATCGCGACGATTCCATTAAAGCGGGAATAATTTCCCCGCGGCTGCGCTCTTTCACTTTCGATTGCGGGCCGGGATTCTGGTTGAGCAGAGCAAACGTTATTCCGGCGGCGTTGGAGCCAATCCACGTGCCTCCGCCGCTTTCACGTGGGTAAACGGCAGGCAAGCTGGAAGTTGCAATCGGTGCAGGTGCGAGCGCAAGTTCGCGTGTAAGCCGCTCGTCACGATTCATGCCGAGCAGATATCCCTGAGGCTTCGGGATAAAGGTCAGCGTGCACATCCTGGGTCCGCCGCCAAGCGCTGGAACTTTTTGGGAACAACGCCACCAGCGCAATTCTGGGCCTTATCTTACTGTGAAAAGCGCAGCAAATTTATTGATAATTTAGATGCTTCACATCAGTTAATTCGGCAGGGATTAAATACTTTCTGTCTGAATCAGCGCCCTGGAACCGCTGGGAATGTGATGCCGGCACCGGGTTTCTGTTTCGAGGAAAGCTCCTGAATCATCTTGGTCACCAGCGCGGTCCAGCCGGTCTGATGGCTGGCGCCGACGCCCGCGCCGGTATCGGCGTGGAAATATTCATAAAACGGTACATAGTCACGCCAGTGCGGGTCCGACTGGAATTTTTCATTCGTGCCAAAGACCGCGCGGCGTCCCTGATTGTCGCGCTGGAAGGTTGAGACCAAGCGGCGGCTGATCTCGTCAGCCACCTGATCCAGATTCATCATTTTTCCTGAGCCGGTGGGACACTCCACACGAAATGACTCGTGATAGTACTCATGGAATCGCCGGAGCGCTTGTATTAACAGGAAGTTCACGGGAAACCAGATGGGGCCGCGCCAGTTGGAGTTGCCGCCAAAGAGTCCCGTACTCGACTCGCCCGGCTCATAGTCAACCTGATGATTTACGCCGGCAACATCAAGCATGTAAGGATGCGCTTTGTGATAGCGCGAGAGCGCGCGAATACCATGTGGCGAGAGAAACTCATTTTCATCCAGCATGACCGCAAGAATGCGCTGTAGCTGTTCACGGCCTGTAATGGAAAAAAGCCTGCGCTGCTTGTGACCTTGAGTTTCCATGCAGGCCATGTGCTCGGTAAGATCTTTACGGTTTTCAATAAACCATTCCAGACGCAACTTGAATTCCGGCATGGAATCAAGCAGCTCCGGCTCCATAATCTGCACCGCATAGAGAGGAATCAAGCCCACCATTGACCGGACGCGCAACGGCGTTCTGGTCCCGTCGGGCAGATGCAGCACGTCATAAAAGAAACCGTCTTCTTCGTTCCACAAACAAAGCCCGTCATCGCCCAAATGGTTCATGGCCCGCGCAATATAAATGAAGTGTTCCCAGAATTTGCTGGCAACGTCCTGATACGTGGCATCGCCCGCAGCCAGTTCCAGCGAGATGGCCAGCATGTCCAGCGAGTACATGGCCATCCAACTGGTGCCGTCAGATTGTTCAATGTGTCCGCCGGTTGGCAAGATAGAGCTGCGGTCAAACACGCCGATGTTGTCCAGCCCAAGAAATCCGCCTTGAAACACATTCATGCCTTCCGGGTCCTTGCGGTTGACCCACCAGGTAAAGTTCAGCAGCAGTTTGTGAAAGACGCGCTCCAGAAATTGTGTGTCGCCCACGCCGCCGTTCTTCGCTTTATCGATGAGATAAACCTGATACGTGGCCCATGCGTGAACGGGAGGATTCACGTCTCCAAATGCCCACTCATAGGCGGGGATCTGTCCGTTGGGATGCATGTACCATTCACGCAGCATGAGCACCAGTTGTTCCTTGGCATAGCTGGGATCGATCATCGCCAGCGAGACGCAATGAAAAGCCAAGTCCCAGGCTGCGTACCAGGGATATTCCCATTTATCCGGCATGGAAATAATGTCAGTGTTGTAGATGTGCCCCCAGGCGTGGTTGCGTCCGTTTTTGCGTTCTTTCGGCGGCGCCGGCTCCGCAGGATCTCCGATCAGCCAGTCGCGAACAACATAGTGGTAATACTGCTTGGTCCACAACAGTCCGGCAAATGCCTGCCGCATCACGTTGCGCGTGTCGTCATCGATGGTGGAAGGAATGATGTTTGCATAAAACGCGTCGGCCTCCGCTTTGCGCGTGGAGAATATATTTTCGAATTCCGTGCCTAGAGCGGTAGCTGAAGTAGTTCCCGGCTTCTCTTTGCTGAGCCGCAGCTTGAGCGAAACTTCTCCGCCTGAAGGCACGGTGAATTTATACTGCACAGCGGCTTTGGTGCCTTTTAGCTCGGGGTTCACTGCCGCACTCTCACCGTTGATCACGTAACGATGAAAAGCGTCCTTTACGTAAGGTGAAGAGTTTTTTG
This sequence comes from Candidatus Angelobacter sp., assembly GCA_036515395.1. GTDB lineage: Bacteria > Acidobacteriota > Terriglobia > Terriglobales > Acidobacteriaceae > Angelobacter. Next base: position 3,760 of record DATBVH010000356.1, on the reverse strand, counting down.
CGCTGAAGAGCCGCTCGGTGTTTGTTTCATTTTCAGTAAACAATGGCGCGCCGCCCTCGGCATAGTAGAGACGATAATCGCCGATCTCGCTCTCATGAGCCAGGATTGTGCATGTTGTTTTGTCGAATGCCAGAGTGGGTTTGGACTTCGCTGCCCAGGACCAAGTGTTGCGAAACCAGAGCGTGGGCAAAATCCAGATCTCTGCTGCTTGCGGGCCGCGATTGGCCACAGTGAGCCGGATACAAATATCGTCCCAGTCAGCCTTAGCATATTCCACGAACACATCAAAGTATCGGTCTTCATCGAAAATGCCGGTATCGATGAGCTCGAATTCCGGATCGCTCTTGGTGCGGCGTCCGTTCTCCGCTACTAATTCTTCATACAGGTACTCTGCCTGCGGATACTTGTATAGGTACTTCATGTAGGAGTGTGTTGGAGTGGAGTCGAGGTAAAAGTAGTACTCCTTCACATCCTCGCCGTGGTTGCCTTCTTCACCATTCAGGCCAAACAGGCGTTCCTTAAGGATTCTGTCGCGCCCATTCCAGAGCGCCAGCGCAAAGCACAAACGCTGGTGACGGTCGCAGATTCCCGCCAGCCCGTCTTCGCTCCATCGATAGGCCCGCGACCGGGCATGATCATGCGGAAAATAGTCCCATGCTTCTCCGGTTGCGCTGTAGTCCTCGCGGACAGTCCCCCATGCGCGCTCGCTTACGTAAGGGCCCCAGCTTCGCCACGGGGCGGTGTGGTCTGGCGATTCCCTGATCCGGCCTTCTTCTGCGCTTATCTCTGCCACCGTAGGTTTCCTGGCGAATCATGAGCAATCGCCGCGATGGGCAACCGCAAACAATTGTTATTTTCTTTTCATCTGGCGGCGAAAGAGCGTATCCAGACCGGCTTTGCTCTTCTCATATTCTTCCTGTGAAATTTTTCCGTTTACGCGGTCAGTCTCAAGCTGGAAAAGTTCATCTTTCAGTACGTCCAGCATGTCGCCCTGCGGTTTAGCTGCCTGAGCTTGGGCCTGTCCCTGCGCTCGCGCTTTGGACGCTGCTTTAGTTGCTTTAGGATCTTGTGCCGCAGCCCTTGCTGATGCGCCTTTGCGCCACATAACAAACGCGCCGCCGCCGATCAGGATCACCAGCCCGCCAACGATAAACCACAGAGCTTCTCGCGTACCGCCGGAAGAACTGGGAATCGGCGTTCCACCACTCTCGCTTGACGGCTGGCCGGGATTGCCGCCTGCAGGCGGCTCAGTGGGGATAAGACCCTCACCAGAAACAGAAAACTTCACTTCCTGATTCGCGGGCACATTCTTGGCAAAAAAGACAGCGAGACCGGCTTCATCAACATCCTGGGCAAAGCCGCCGGAGACGCCATTAAACTTCATGCTCTTGGGCAGCAGCACCCCAAGTTCGCTCAATGGTCCTTCCGGCTTGAAGGAAAACTCATATGACCCGCTGTATGGCACTTTGTAACTCACTTCAAAACGCGTCTGTCCCGGTTTAATAGCAAAATCATAGGCGTAGCGGTTCTTCGCTCCGGAAGGGACTGCGGTCACGGTGAGCGGCATGCCGCTTGGACCAGTGAGAGAGGCCTCGCCCATCTGAGCGCCATCCGGCAGCGTAACGGCAAAAGTCTGGTTGCCGATTTTTGTGCGCGGAGGCTGTGACTGGTTGTTGAGAATGTACGACTCTTGCACATCCATGTTGCCGCCGCTGGCCTGCAGATGAAAAACCCGAGCATCGGTGACCAGGCCTTCCACCTGAGTGCCCGCGTCATACACAGTGATGTCGACAGTCGTGGTACCCGGCGGGGCAGCCTTGAAATAGTGCACACTGTTCCGCGCCACACGCACCAGGTGCTGGCCGCCGGCGTCCGGAACATTCAGCGTGTAATGGCCCTGGCTATCCGTCTTGGTAGTTCCTGCTTCTTCCATGCCGTTGGCCAGCGAAAGCAGGGTCACTTCATCCCCGGAGGAAGGTTTGTTGGTGGTGGCGTTGGTCACGGTCCCTGTAATCTGTGCGGCCAACGCGCCCGCAGACACCAACAAGCTGAACACGAATGCTGCGATACGCAATTTCAAACGTCTGGCTCCGCTATGATTTTCGCTCACTTTGATTGCTTCCTGGCCCAGGTATCTTTCAGCGCCACGGTGCGATTAAACACCGGCGCGCCGGACTTTGAATCCTTATCGACACAAAAATACCCCAGCCGCTCAAACTGGTAGCGCGCGCCCGGCTCTGCCGACTTCAATGATGGCTCAAGCTTTGCGTTTGTTACTGTCTCCAAAGAATTCGGGTTCAGGTTAGCGGTAAAATCCTGGCCTTCAGGAACGTCGCTGGGATCCTCCTTGCTGAAGAGGTTGTCATACAGCCGCACCTCGGCTTTGATGGCGTGCGCTGCCGATACCCAGTGGATCGTGGATTTTACCTTGCGTCCGTCCGGAGCATTGCCGCCGCGCGTGGCTGGATCATATGTCACGTGCACTTCCACCACTTCGCCCTGCGCGTTCTTTACCACGCTTTGCGCGGTGATGAAATATCCATAGCGCAGACGCACTTCTTTTCCCGGCGAGAGACGGAAGTAGCCTTTGGGCGGGATTTCCTGAAAATCATCGCGCTCAATAAAGAGTTCGCGAGAAAACGGCACTTTGCGTTTGCCCGCGCTCTCATCTTCAGGATTGTTGATCGCTTCCATCTCTTCGGTCTGGCCTTCAGGATAGTTATCGATCACAACTTTCAATGGCCGCAGCACGGCCATCACACGTTGTGCGCGACGGTTCAAGTCTTCGCGCACAAAATGTTCCAGCATGGCCAGCTCAAGCGTACCGTTCGTCTTGGTGACGCCGATGTTCGCCACAAAATTCCGCAGGGCTTCCGGCGTGTAACCGCGGCGGCGTATGCCGCTCAGCGTTGGCATGCGCGGATCGTCCCAGCCGCTGACGCGCTTTTCCTGCACCAGTTGCAGCAGTTTGCGCTTGCTCAGCAAAGTGTAGGTCAGGTTGAGCCGGTCAAACTCCAGCTGCTGCGAAGGGAAGATGCCAAGCTCCTGGATAAACCAGTTGTATAAAGGACGATGATCTTCAAACTCCAGCGTGCACATGGAGTGGGTGATTTTTTCCAACGAGTCTGACTGGCCGTGGGCAAAATCGTAAAGCGGGTAGATGCACCACTTCTCGCCGGTGCGATGATGCGGCTTTCGCAGAATTCGATACATCACGGGATCGCGCATATTCAGGTTGGGTGAAGCCATGTCGATTTTTGCCCGCAGGCAGCGCGAGCCGTCAGGAAATTCGCCGGCCTTCATGCGCGCAAACAGATCAAGATTTTCTTCGACCGTGCGATTCCGATGCGGGCTTTCCTTGCCCGGCTCCGTCAACGTGCCGCGATGCTTGCGGATCTCGTCCGCGCTCAGGTCATCGACATAAGCCTTGCCGGCCTTGATCAGCTGCACGGCCCAGTCATGCAGTTGCTGAAAATAATCCGACGCATAGTAAAGGCCCTCCCACTCAAAGCCGAGCCACTTCACGTCGGCCATAATGGATTCCACGTACTCGGTCTCTTCCTTCTCCGGGTTCGTGTCGTCAAAGCGCAGGTTGGTGCCGCCACCAAATTCGTCAGCCAGGCCAAAGTCGAGGCATATGGCCTTGGCATGGCCAATGTGCAGATAGCCGTTCGGCTCGGGAGGGAAGCGCGTCCATACACGACCGTTGTACTTGCCGGTCTTCAGGTCTTCAATAATGGTGTCGCGTATAAAGTTGGAA
>DATBVH010000355.1:0-3578 GCA_036515395.1 Candidatus Angelobacter sp. | reverse complement strand
GAGGACGTGACTGAAGAAAATATTCAGTCGCGGATTCGAGGCTCGCTGCTTATGGCGTTGTCGAACAAATTCGGCGCACTGGTTTTGAGCACGGGAAATAAGAGCGAGATGGGCGTTGGCTATTGCACGTTGTATGGCGATATGGCTGGCGGGTTGGCCGTCATCAACGATGTTCCCAAAACGCTGGTTTATCGCCTCAGCCACTATGCGAATTCGCGCAAGCCGGTTATTCCCAAAGCCACATTAGAAAAACCGCCGTCAGCCGAGTTGCGCCCCGATCAAAAAGATACAGACTCACTGCCAGCCTACGATGTTCTCGATGCTATCCTTGAAGACTACGTTGAAGATTCGCGTTCAGCGGAGGAAATTGCTAGAAGCCACGGATTTGAGCTCGATTTGGTGAAGAATGTGATTCGGATGGTGGAGCGAAACGAGTACAAGCGCCAGCAGGCGGCTCCCGGAATCAAAATTTCTCCCAAAGCATTCGGTTACGGAAGGCGGTTTCCAATCGCAGCAAAGACAGATATCTGAAGACTTTGTGGGGAGCGGGCCTCTCGCCCGCGTCAGTTGATCCAAATAAAATCCAGAAAAGAATTTACTAAGGACAGACATGCGGAATCGTTCAATTCTTCTAGCTCTGCTAGCGCTCTCATTCATCGCCGTGGCACAACAGAAGCCCGGGACCAAGAAAAAGTCTTCAGACCAGCTTGGCACCCACGCTTCCGCCAACTTGCCCTCAGAGGAAGACGTCAATGCTTTTCTCCATGAGACATTTGGATACGATTCGCAGCTGACGTGGAAGATCGTCGGCATCAAATCGAGCCAAGCGGAAGGTTTGGCAGAAGTCACTGTGCAGATCAGCGGCCCGCAGGGTCAGGGTGAGCAAAAATTCTTCGTCACCCAAGACGGCAAACACGCCGTGGTCGGCGATGTGATTCCATTCGGCGCCCATCCTTTCGATAAGACCCGTGAGTTGCTGCAGCAGAAAGCGACGGGGCCAGCTCGCGGCCCGGCCAGCGCTGCAGTTACCATCGTCGAGTTCAGCGACCTGCAATGCCCGCACTGTAAAGAAGCAGCTCCGACAATCGAGAAGCTTCTGACCGAAAATCCCAACATCCATTTTGTGTTTCAGAATTTTCCGTTACCCATGCACAATTGGGCAATGAAGGCCGCCCAGTATGCGGATTGCGTTGGACAATCCTCGAATGATGCGTTCTGGAAATACATCTCCAGCGTCTATGCGGCGCAATCCGATATTACGGCGGAGAACGCCGATCAGAAGCTGACGGAGCTTGCCGACAGCTCTGGCGTAAATGGGAAGGATGTTGCCGCTTGCGCTGCAAAGCCTGAAACTCAATCGCGAGTAGAGGCTTCAGCCAATCTGGGCAAGTCCGTCGACGTGAATGCCACTCCTACATTGTTTATCAATGGACGGCCAGTGGGGGTGAACGGCAATAATTACGACGTCTTAAAGCAGATTGTCGATTTCGCAGCGAACGATAAGTAATCGACTACTTCGTCAAATACACTTCCGTATTTTGACCCACGCCGCGGCGCGTTATATGGGGCGTGATCACTACCAGCAACTCGTCATATTCAGTTTGCTTGGTGTTAGTGGCCGTAATCTTGTTTAGCAAAGGAATCTGGCCAAGGCCCGGAATGCCGCTCAGGTCGCGCGTTTCGCTGCGGCTGATCTGGCCGGCGATCACTGCCGGCTCTCCATTTTCCAGACTGATGCTGCCTTTGTACTCACGATTTCCAATGACAGGAACTCCATTGATCGACTGACCAGCGAGCGCACGCAGATTAATTTCTAGCTGCAGGCTGACGTTACTATCTGAGGTGATGGAAGGCTTTGCTTTCACTGTGAGCCCCAGGTCCTCATAGTTGAAAGATGGAAATGCCGCCTGATAACTATTGTTCCCCAGGACCCGTGAGATTGCCGCGCTATTAAACACCGGAGCGAAACTTGCATTCAGGATGGGATAGCGCGATCCCATGCGGAAGGTTGCGTCATTTCCCTGCGAAGCGCGCAACGTCGCTTTATCCAGCGTTTTCACCCATCCTTCATTCAACGATAACTGTGCCGAAAGTTGATCCAGGCTTACGCCAGTCAGGGTTTTACCGCCACCAAACGTAGCTAGCGGCTGGCTGAATATGGAATTCTGCTGGCTTTGCAACTGCGCCAGCAGCGCTGAAATGGCTGTGTTGTTCGCTTGGTTTATGCCGCCGCTTGAGATTAGTTGGTTAATCAAGTCCTGAATGTTCTGCCCGCCTAATGCCGCCAGTGCCGCCGCAGGAATATTGAATAGGTTGAATTGGTTTGGGATGTGCACGCCAATATTGCGCGCGAAAGTGTGGCTCACTTGGTAAACGTGAACATCGAGCATGACCTCAGGCCGAGAGGCATCGAGACTCTGCAGCAGTTGAGTCGCAGCATCCAGAGTTGCTTGCGGCGCTCGCACCACGATCGTTCCTGAGCCGGCGTTGGGAGTTACTGAACGGATCTCGAGCAGGGTACGCAAAAGGTTTACGATTTCGGCCAACGCGGCGGGGGTGTCGATACCAGGGATATAGAAGGTGCGCATCGCCATGCGCTCAAACTGCCGCCGATTTTCCGGAGTGTCGGCTGCGACCAGAATTTGCTTATCAGTCAGCGGCGACCAAAACGTTTTAGTCACTGCGCCAACAGCTTGCATAGCCCTGAAAAAGTCAACGTCATCGATGTTGAACGTAACTCGGCGGGACGGGACGGACTCTTCGATCTGAACCGAGAGGCCGTACGAGCGCGCGATCGTAGAGATCAGCTCCTTGCTGTCCCCACGAAAATGAAAGCTGGCCAAATTGTGCCCGGGTGCCAGTTGGATTTCCTGCGACTGCTCGACCACTAGCGGCGGACCGGAGGGGGCAGGGGCTGCATCACCGACCGCGTCCCGCATCCGTTCTTGGGCGAAGTTGTTGCTTGGGTCGAGATTCACCGCGGCCCGGAAATCCGCCAAAGCTTCTATATGTTTGCCGGACTGCAGCTCCGAATTGCCCTGCTCAATGTGGTTGTAAACCAATTGTTGGCGAGCCACCTCGCGGGCCGTCAGATATTCAGAATTGCGAGGCACCAGCTCACTGGCGTGCTGGAATTGCTCATATGCTTGGTCAGGATAAGCCTTCTGCAGTTTTAGCCCACGGCTGAAGGCCCCGCGAGCTTCCTTCAACTGCTTCTTGCTCGGATTGCACTGAGCTTCGGAGGCCGCCGGGGGACAGGACAGCAACGCAGGGGCCTGCTGCGCGCTCAAGGCAGCAGAAGCCAGCAAACACGCAACGACACACGTAGCCCAGCGCATCTCACGATTGTAACTGGGAGCACGGGGCAGAAGGCCATGTTTCAAAAGGCACCTGTACCTTCGGGGAACGTGGGCTGCTTGGAAACTTGCCGCCCTTTGGCGTATAAAAGTTAATGGACGCATGAGGCCCTTTTCGCCTGCGCCATCAAGGGTTTAGCTACTTAGCAAGGAATAGCGAGGAATAATGTCCAGCCTGACCATGACGCACGCGCCCAAGGGGCTGGAGGGCGTGGTCGCCAC
>DATBVH010000354.1:0-2103 GCA_036515395.1 Candidatus Angelobacter sp. | reverse complement strand
CTCGATTCCCGAATACTGGCCTTCTGTATTTTCACGGCAAATAGCTAGGTCAACACTGGGATAGCGCGTGGGCAGGGAAGGCAGGTTGCGGATAGGCCTAAAGTTGGCAAACAGCTCAAATTGCTTGCGCAGTGCCACGTTGATGCTGGAAAACCCGCCGCCGATCGGCGTAGTTACCGGTCCTTTCAAGCCCAGGCCGGTGCGCTCAATGGACTGCGTAAGTTCCTTGGGGATGTATTCGCCGTACTTGGCAAATGCCTCTGAGCCGGCGGCAAATTTCTCCCACTCAATTTTCACCCCGGACGCATCCACAATGCGCACCGCGGCGTTTGTAACTTCAGGGCCGATGCCATCGCCCGGAATCAGCGTAACCTTGTGTGCCATATCTCCTGCAATTTTGCGCTGGTGCTTATTTCGCGCTGGTTTTTGCCTTGACCGGCTTTGTCTTGTCTTCTTTGCTGTTGAGCAGTGACTCCAGCTCAGAGTGGAATTCGCCCACATCCTTGAAGTCGCGATAAACGGAAGCAAAGCGTATGTAGGCGACTTTATCGATCTGCTTCAGGCTGTTCATGATTTGCTCGCCCAATTCGCTGGCGGTGCGCTCGCGCTCAGGTGAATCGATCACGTACTGCTCCACTTCATTCACAATCTGTTCCATTTTTCCCATGGAGATGGGCCGTTTTTCGCAGGCGCGCAGCAGCCCGGCCAGGATCTTCTGCCGCTCAAACTTCTCCCGGCGGCCGTCTTTTTTTACAACCATGTAAGGGATTTCGTCGATGCGCTCATAGGTGGTAAAGCGCTTTTCGCACTTCAGGCACTCGCGGCGGCGGCGAATCGATTCGCCTTCCTTGCTCTCGCGCGAGTCCACCACTTTGTCATTTTCGAACCCGCAAAACGGACATTTCATCGTGTCTTAACCGGAACTCTCAATGGGGTGTGATGACTTAGATTGTAACAGGCGTCAGGAAATAGGGTGATCGGGTGATCTGGAGATCGGAAAAGCAAAACCTTACCACTGATAACCACGGATGACACTGATCGGAAAGGATTTTGGAGTTCAATTTCGGCGATTTTGGCAATTCTGGCAATCGACGGGTTCGCGACAGTAATTTGCCTGACTGTAAATCCAATGTCCCGATTTCCAGATGTCCCGATGGTCCTAGTTTTCTTCCAGCACCCTCTCTTCTTCCTGAATGCTGGCTTCTTCCATCTGCGTAATTGAAACATGCTCAGAACGTGCCAGCGCCAGTCCGACCGGAGTCACTGACATGAAGGTTACAAGCCAGAGCATGATGCCGCAGCTTGTAGCCAACTCCGGGGAAAAGTTAAAGACTCCGCGCAGCATTCCTATCGTCGCCAATTGCGAGCCTCCGCCGACCACAGGCAATTGCAAGATGCCGCCCACAACACTGGCGGCAGTAAGAAGAAAGGCGCTGGAAAGCGTCATTTGCGATAGCCGATGGATGGAATATGCATGGGTCACCGCGACATAGGCGAATCCAATAAACAGCCAAATCACAATGGATAACGCAGATAACTGAAAGAAAGACTTAATGTCTTTGACCGTGTTCAATCCTTCACCAAACGCGAGTACCCGCTTGCCTATGGCGCGGCCAAATTTGGGCGATATTCGCCCGAACAGCCGCACAAAGACACTTGCGGCGGTTGCTGGATTTTTTCGAACCCGGAATGCAAGCAGCGACACCAGACACACTCCCGCCAGCAATGCGAACGCAAACATTTCAAAGTAGGTGAATGATGAAATTTCATGCCCCAGGAAATGCTTTCGGGCGGAATTGGCAAACCCTGGAAGGCGGCTGAGCGTGTGTCTAGACCAGAGGATATTCACGGCCATAATCAGGGCAAACGCGCCCATGTCAAAGATGCGCTCCACGGTCCACACCGCCAGCTGAGACGCCATGCTCAAATTCACTTTGCGCGAGATCAGATAAGGGCGGATAAACTCTCCCGGCCTCCCCAGCAGCGCCAGCCCGGCAAAGCCGATCATGGTCGGCGCTACAAGGTCAGAGGTCTTTGCCGCGCACACGGGGCGCAGCATGATCTTCCATCGCATGGCCCGGAGAATGTAGTCGGCATAAACTA
>DATBVH010000353.1:0-5524 GCA_036515395.1 Candidatus Angelobacter sp. | reverse complement strand
GCCCATGCGAGGAAACGATAAAAACCCGCGCCGCCATATTAACGCGGTAATTGGATGCGGCCAATCTGGCGGGCGCCGACAAATATCGCCTAAGCTGCCGATTTTTCCTTCAGCATCGCCCGCTTGGTATCGAGCGCGGCTATCAGATTGGCATAAGATTTCTCGAACTTTTCCACTCCCTGTTCGGTCAGCTCCATGCCTATCGATCGCATATTGATCTCCATTGCCTGCAGCTTGCCAATCACGTCTTCCGCCTCACTCTGGCCATCAAGTAATCTGACTTTCGCCTTACCATGGTCGCGGAAAGCATCCAGTGTTTCAGGAGGAATTGAGTTAATAGTGTCTTTTCCGATTAGGCTTTCAACATAGAGCACATCTGAATACGCTTTATTCTTCGTGCTGGTACTAGCCCAAAGCGGCCGTTGCACGCGAACTTCCTTGCCTTGCAGTTTCTGAAATGCGCTGCTGGAGAACACTTCACGGAACCGTAGATAGGCAAGCTTTGCGTTCGCGATGCCAGCTTTTCCTCGCAGCGCCAGCGCTTCCGGAGTCCCCAAATCCTCCAACGCCTGGTCCACTAGCGTATCTACGCGACTGACGAAAAACGACGCGACGGAGGATACCTTCTCCGGATTATTATTTCGCGCAATTCCCCGTAAGTATGCCTCTGCCACGTCCTCATACTGGCTCACGGAAAACATCAGCGTAATATTTACATTAATCCCCTGAGCGATCAGTTGCTCAATCGCGGGAAGGCCTTCGGAGGTCGCCGGAATCTTCACCATCACATTAGGTCGGTCGACCTCGCTCCACAAACGTTTCGCTTCGGCAATGCTGCCGGCAATGTCATATGCCAGATGAGCGTTAACTTCTATGCTGACGAATCCGTCATTTCCTTTGGTGCGATCGTAAATTGGCCGTAATACATCCGCTGCCATGCGGATGTCTTCTACTTCGAGTTGTTCAAACAGAGTTGGGGAATCTATCTCTGGCGAGTTGCGCAAAATTCTCTGGATCGAGGAATCGTAATCGCTGCCGGCAGAAATTGCCTTTTCAAAGATCGTAGGATTGCTGGTTATCCCACTGACGCCGTCTTCATCGATCAGTTGCTGAAGTTTCCCGGTGGTTATCAGATCGCGGCGCATGTAATCAAGCCAGATGGACTGGCCTAATGCCTCAACTTCTCGCAGTGGGTTCATACCTCATTTCTCCTGTCCCTAATTATCGGATGGACGCCGGTTGGGTACGGTTGCATTAATTCAAGTGGTAAAGCGACCCGAGTATCGCACCAAACGCCGCATGAGCCACGACAATTGAAATCGGAGTTCTGTACCCGTAGTTGAGGGCCAGAAATCCCGGTGGCTCAAGTTGCCGCCGCGCAGTAGGGCCTTTGCGTTCGGTCGCCATGCGCGGGTGAATGCTCGGCAGCATCGACATGCCCACCGTGAGTAGCACAAACGCATGAGCCAGGCCGATCAAAAGCCCGAACCACCAATTCACCATATGTCGGGCTTCGAAAATATAAGCGTAAAAGAAAGAGAAAACCCAGCCATTCAGCAGATGCGCAAAGATGCCATACAGCCTGGCTCGCTCGCGTTCAGGAGTAATGACGGTTCCCAGCAAGTAGGGCAAGTTCATGCGGGTCAAACGGAATCCCTGGCTTCCGGCCAGCAACGCGGAGAGCGCGACTGTGGCAATAAATCCCGAGAGAATCCAGCTACCCCAGTTCATGCTTCCTGCTTTGCATGCGATGGTTCCGGGGATGCGCTTTCTTCCCTATGGCCTAACTGCTGTTCCCCTTTGTCACGCTGCGTAAGCGAAAGGGCGGCGCCGATGTAACCGACGTGAGTGAAAGCTTGAGGAAAGTTCCCCAGGGCCTGACCGGTGTCTCCATCGATTTCTTCACCGTAGAGTCCCACGTCATTGCGGTGTGCGGAGAGCGTATTCATCAGATCGCGGGTTTGTTGGATTGTGCCACCGCCCAGGGCAAGATACTCTGCCTCCCAGAAGCTGCAAATCGCGAACGTCCCCTCTGGCGGCAGATCTTCTGAGCGATAAAGTAGCCCTTCCCGCGTGCTCAACCGTTCGCGTAATCTGCGGTAAGTGGCGCGCATCCTGGAACCATCTGCTTTTTCAAAGCCGTACCACGAGAGTAGTAGCAAACTTGAATCCACTTTATCCCCGTCGAGTTCACTGACGTAACTCTGTAACTTTTCATTCCATGCGCGTTGCTGAATCTGGTGGCGGATGGCTTCAGCTTGTCTTTTGTATTCGTCTACCGGTGCGTCTTTCAGCTTCCCATTCTCATTCAACGTGATGAGCCGGTCGAGAGCCGTCCAGCAGAGTAGCCGGGAATGCGTGTGATTTTGTGGTTTAGTACGAGGCTCCCATATTCCATGGTCAGGCGTATCCCAATGCTTGGCTACGTGGTCTCCAAAACCGACTAACACCTTTTGCATCTCGCGATCCAGTTCACCGCCATGGAATGCGAACTGGGCGGCGGCATCCACAACCTCTCCATAGACGTCAAGCTGTAGCTGATCACGAGCAGCGTTGCCGATTCGCACCGGGCGGGAGCCACGATATCCGCGAAGAATTTTCGACTCGCGCTCCGCAGGTGGACGATTTCCATAAAGGGTATAAAGAATTCTCAATTCCGGCTGGGTGAGCCGTGTGGCATGCAAAATCCAGTCCAAAAAGGTGGTGGCCTCCACCCAAAACCCAAGCTCAATCAAGGCGCGAATAGTTAGCGATGCATCCCGCAGCCAGCAGTAACGGTAGTCCCAATTAAGGTCGCCGCCGATGCGTTCGGGAAGGGAAGTGGTGGGAGCCGCAATGATCGCCCCCGAAGGCGCAAAAATCATGAGCTTCAGCGCGAGCGCGCTGCGCATGACTTCATCGCGAAAGTCTCCTTCGTACTGGCCTTGCGCCGTCCAGCCCTGCCACCACTTGGTGCAGGTATCGATACGCTGGGGTACTTGCTCCAGCGTGGGCAGTACCGCAGGCGCATTTTCCGTATAGCTGAAGGAAAAAACCAAGCTCTCTCCGGCAGACAGAGTGGCCTTTGCCCGGACGGATGAATCTTTGATCTGCAGTGGAAGGGAGCTGCGCAGCCAGTAAACTCCGGGGCTATTCTCGATTCGTATACCCAGTTTGCCGAACTCACGAATCAACGGAATCTTCTCCCCGTAGTTAGCGCGAGGCACAAGATCAATTTCGATCTCCACCTGGCCGGCAGTACAGGTAATTTGGCGGATGACTTCGTGATCAGGAACCATAACGGTCCGCGTTGTGTCTCTGACAGGCATCAAGTCGAGCAGCGCCACAGTTCCGGAGGAGGTCTGAAACTTTGTCTGCAGAACGTTTGAACCTTCTAGATATTCGCGCGCGACAGTAAAATGCCCGGTGGGAGCGATTTTCCAATACCCTCCCCGTTCGCGATCAAGAAGGGCCGCGAAAATAGAAGGAGAATCAAATCGCGGCCAGCAGAGCCAATCGATGCAGCCGTACTTCGAAACGAGCGCTGCCGTACGGCAGTCGCCGATAACCGCATAATCCCCAATATCAGGATAGGAGGGCAAGTCGACTGAGCTAGAGGCGAATTCCTTGATTGGCATGCCGTTGGGCGCCAGAAAAATGGCCAAATATGCTTGTAAATTGATGCAAGGATTGAACTAAGCTTTGCCTACCCGGCCTGACATGACGTGTCTAAAAAATACAGTATCTACCTGATAGCCCTCCGATTCGATATTCAATTAAACATACATTCAGCCCCAACGCGAAGGAGACGGAAGGCAGGCGTTGGTCGTACCTCCCCTTTGTACTAGCGCCTGCCACCTCCCTAATCTTCTTCTTCCCTCTCTAGGTAATCCCTTAGACATAGCTAATTGCTTCGCACCTCAGCGAGTGCATTTCCTGTGCTGACGAATGCTTTTGGTTTGGAATTCGCCGGAAGTGAATATCAAGCCGCGATGCTAGGTTTTACGACAACTGCTTTGAGTTGATCGAATACCAAGGTCAGTTTCGAAGAACATTCTCCGCACAACCAGAAGTGCGAAAGACTGGGGGAAGGCTTGGATGACGCGGCGGGCTCTTTCGGTGCCTGCGGACGCACTGCAAACTGGTACAGGCGACCGTCGTTTAACAATCTGAGAGGAACCGCACAATCTGGATTCGCGCAATGGGAAGTCATAAGAAGCCTTGGTTAACTTATTAGCTGCTATGTGTATCTCATGACGTACGTTGCCGATAAAATCGGGTTAAATATGTATTACTGACGTCAGTGATGAGAAAAGCCTGAGGAGACTAGCCGAGAAATCTTAGGCGCTTAAGGGAGCAGCCTTTTGCGGGAAGAAGGTCCCGCCGCTGAGCACGGACCGCACCGCCTCGAGTAGATCGCGGGCGGCTTCACTCTTTGAAACTGCTCCCCTAATCGGCCCCGTTTTGAAGCGGGCTACGATGTCCTGTGAAAGATGGAGTGAAAACATGATCACTGGAATGTCCGGCCGGCGTTGCGCAATCTCGGAGGCAGCTTCGAAGCCATTCATCTCGGGCATGGTAATGTCCATAATGATTATGTCGGGGGAAGACTGGAGCGCCAGATCAACCGCTTCCCGCCCAGTGCCTGCTTCATCTATGACGGTCCAGTTGGGAACTGATTCCAGCAGGTTGCGGATGCCCAGGCGCATGACCTCGTGATCATCCGCCACTAGAATTCTTACCTGATTGGATTGATTTCCTGAGTCAGCGTTAGCCATGTTCCGCATCGCGGTCGGAAAGAAAATAGCATACATCGTTTGTACTGAAAATTCTGCTTAGGTTGCAACCGGCGTGACAGAAAAATTATCAGGCAATTTCCACGCATTGAGCAGTCTTTCCGCTTTGAAACGGTACCAACGATAGGCGCCTTCCAGCCGCGCCTCCTCACGGGATCCCGGAACCGTTGATGCTGCCATTTTGCAAAATCCGAGACGGAAGATGCAATATCCCAGCATATGAGCGTCCAATTTTTGTGTCACATCGATGCCTGAGAGTTGCTCGAACCTGCGCAGCAGATACTCTGTCCCGTCAGAGGAAAGGTCCCATTCGACAACCGCGCCTGCCAGGTCCCACGCTATGTCGCAGGGGCCGGGGAAGAAATGGTTATCCCCATGGCTGATTCCATCAGTTTTCAGCAACGCGCCTTCCGCGGAGACGATCCATTCGTATGGTTGCATCCGGCCGTCAACCAGAAGAGGATTTGTGCTCCCGAGCAGCGCCGGATCCAATTTGAGTTCGCATCCGAATTCCTGCTGGACATTGAACTCGAGCATGTTCGCAAGTTCTGAGTTGAAGGGCTGCGCGCAACTGAAATCCGAAACACGAAACGAGCAGTAACGAGCGATTCGCTCCAATACAGAGGGACTTACATCCTGCTGACGCAAATTGTGGCCGCCAATGTTCTCATAGGCGAGAAATCCATCCCCAGCGTCCGCAACCGGGGGAGAGAACCCGGCTTCCGCAAGCATGAAAGAACGTTTACGCA